>NZ_VCIW01000017.1 GCF_005765165.1 Paenibacillus antri
GCGGTGAATTGATAAAGAAGACAAAGAAAAAAAGACCGCTGAATGTCTCAGCGGCCAAACTTGAAAAAATTGTATGCGTTTTTCAGTGCTCTTCCTATGTATGGGGTGCCCTTTGGGTGATCATGTTGGAAATAAATGCTTTTAAACCCACTTTAGTAATAAAGAGAAACTACCTCCTGACTACTTTTCAATAAGATAGAATTAGATTCACTTCTTTCTTTGCATCTTTTTTTGTACTTTCTTCGCTTTCTTTCCCCTCTTTTCCTGTCTTCTTTTGTCCCTTAACTCTTTCTTCTTTTTAATACCCAATTTACTGAATTCATTAATAAAAACATCTGGACTAACGGGTTTCATCCCTTGACTTACATATACATGTTTTTCTGTTTGGTAAATCAATTCCCAAATTTGGACAACTGTCTGAAAAATCGATAGGCATTTTCCGGCAAACTCCACTAGAAACATTGATTGAATATCTGAAGGTTTATTTTTACCAACGGGATCATATTTGATTTCTTGAGTTATACCGTCAAACTCGTAAGTATTATGACCAATGGCGTTACGGATTTTATTATCAATTGCATTTTCTAGAATTAATTTATCAAAAATCTCAGTCCCATCTATATACTCAATTTTCTTGCCCTTATGTATTTCAAAAAACCTTTCAAAGTCGTACTGGGGCTTAACACTGGACATCTTTTTATAATCATTACGATATTTCAAATTATTATAGGCAACAATAATTGGAAGAAGTTCAGCTACAACTTCATATGTATCGATGTAAAATTCTTTAATGTCTTCAAAAGCAGCCGTGGTCATACCTTTTTCCCGAAACAACTCTTCATTTACCGTTACATAAAAGGTTAGACCATACGCGGGTATAAGAAATTTGAAAACTTCTGTAAAGTGCTCCATAATGCGTAATATTCGTTTTTCGTATCTCCTAAAATGTCCATTAAAAAAACTAGATAGTTCTAGTAAGTTCGATGGATTTTGTTCTAAAAGTGATTTTAGTTCTCTGAATATCATTTCGTTATGTTTATAGTCAATTATTGGTTGTAAAAAATACCTCGTTAGAAAATGAACACCTCGAAGATTTTCAAGTTTGTTATTCATAGGGAATTGCTTTTTGGGCAAAATGTTATGGACTTCCTGGACTAAATATTTCTCATTATCATTTTGCCAAAGTTCATTTATCCGTCGAATTTTATGCCAATCGTTTTTTATCATGTATAAAAAATTCAAAACGTTTCGTTTAAATCTTTCAAAGTTTTCATGCCCACTTTGAAGGTTATTAGTGTTATTCATTGCCCATAAACTTTCAAAAAATGGAGGGGGTGAATACCAATGCCGCTGGGCATCAAAGGGCTGCAATTTTTCAGTTAATAATTCTCCTGATGTTTCAATATAAAAATTTGCTTCATTCTCCGGGGAGATAAAAATTGCATTTTCAATATCAATTCTAAAGTCTGCATTTTCTTGGTCGAGAGTAGCGGTCCCCTTTATTAATATTTTGCAATGCCCACATGTATATCTGATGGGGTGACTGTCAAGCCAACCATATTGAGCGCGTACTAGGGTTATGTACCCACAAACATCACATTTAAAATAGGACCGAATATTCCCCATATTTTCCTCCACGCTCCAAGTTAATTCTATGATACTTATTTTATACACTAAAAAAATAAATTAAATCCCCTTTTATTAAAAGGTTGATACTCGCACTATTGCTTTTCATTCAGCCTTCCCGCTCGTGGGTATTCCGTCCTTCCGTTTTTTTGCAACAGTGCGGTTATTTTTTGCTTTGCGCTCAACACCCAAAACGTATAAAAATCAAATAAGTACTTGTTGCATGAGAAAAAATAAGCCGAAGGCGCGCGGCGACCATCAGCCTTGATATGAAATGTTTTGATTACGCTGAGATACTCTTCGAAAACCAGATCCACTACTTGCATCCCGAACACTCTCTTGAAATTTGCTTTAGAACTCGAGGGAAGAGGACTTGAAATAAGTTAAGTTGTCTTTTGTTGATCCTTACCGGCGGAAGACGACAAAAACTTGACCCTTTTGTCGATTTCAGAACATATATTCGCATTATTTGCCTCCCCAATCGAGTAGGTGAGGGCGGTGAGCCCTCGACCTCTCACACCACCGTACATGCGGGTCCGCATACGGCGGTTCCAAAAGGTTAATAAAGCTCCAAGTAACGAGAAAGCAAGCTTTTCAGCCCTTTCGCTTCCCAGTAGGAAGTCGGGAGGGCGTTGTTTGTGTTACGAGACATTTCCCATACTCCACGCCTAGAATTGGCCATGACGAAGCATGCCCACTCCGGGACGCCGAGTGCTCGCAACTCGCGTAGTCGAGTCCGCACGCGTTTCCATTGTTTCCAAAGGCACATGCGAAGTCTCCTGCGGATCCATTTATCAAACATTTCGCAATGGGTTTTGGCGGATGCGAGTCGGAAATAGCCAATCCAACCCATGAGGTAGCGGTTGAGTTGGACAATCCGGCTCTCCATCGACATAGAACGAGTTCGGTTGGTCAGTTCCCGGATCTTGTCCTTAAAACGAGCGATCGTCTTCGGTGCTAACCGTATGGTCGCCTGCTTGTTCGGCAGAAAGCTAAACCCGAGGAACTTCCGTTTCCAAGGTCGATCTACCGGCTCTTGTCTCGATTCACTCTCAACTTTAGCTTTCCTTCCACAAAGCGAATCACCGACTCCAATACGCGTTCACCCGCGCGTTTGCTGGCAACGAAGATGTTGCAGTCATCCGCATAACGGACGAACCGCAATCCACGCCTCGTTAATTCCTTGTCCAGATCGTCCAGCAGGATGTTTGCCAAGAGCGGGCTTAGCGGGCCGCCTTGTGGCGTGCCCTCCTCCGCCCTCTCCAGCACTCCTTCCGCCATGACGCCTGCGTTCAGGTAGTCTCGGATTAGCTTTAGAACTCGCTTGTCCGTTACTTTCCTCGCCACCCTTGCCATGAGCATGTCGTGGTTTACCCGGTCAAAGAATTTCTCCAGGTCCATATCTACCGTCCAACGGCATCCCCTCTGGATGTAGATTTGGGCTTGTTTCACCGCGTCGTGCGCTCGCTTCCCCGGCCTGAAGCCGTAGCTGTACCATGAGAAATGCGCGTCGAAGATCGGATTCATCACTTGCAGCAGCGCTTGTTGGAGAAACCGGTCCATCACGGTCGGGATTCCGAGCAGCCGTACGCCGCCTCCGGGTTTGGGGATTTCCACCCGTCTGACTGGCGCAGGTCTGTACGTTCCCGTGAGGAGTTCGGCTTTCACCGATTCCCATTGTATTTTCAGGTAAGCTTGTAGCTCCGCTACCGTTACGCCGTCCACTCCGGGTGCTCCTCCGTTCTGTACCACCCGCTTGTAGGCGAGCCGAAGGTTCTCTCCTTCGAGCATCTTCTCCAACAGGTCGTTCTGGTCTTCGCGAGAGGAATGGGCGACTGGTGCCGACGAAGAACTCGGCGCTCCGGCATACCCTTGCGGCTTCACCGCTGCCCTTTGCCGCGAGCTCCCTTGCGGGATATTCTGCTGTCGTTGCTCTTCGTGCGAACGCATCGGTTTCCTCTCTCCTTTCGGTTCGGCCCTTCCGCTTTCCGGCGTCCCATACTCGCGTACTATGGCCTCTGCTGACTCCTGCGGATTCAGCAGAGCCTCTCGACTCTGGTTACGAAGTAACTTCGCATATTCCGCAGGCCTCCCCAGATAAGAACGTCATCTGTCTGCCCGCGACCACCCAAGTCTACAGGATTAGCCCTTGGCGGCTTTGGATTTCGTTGTGTTATGGCAACTCATCCGACTAATCCTGCCTCAAATTGGGTTCGTGTACCTTGGCCCGTGCATTTGCCTTCGGCTTCCTCTAGATTCCGCCTCGCGACGGACACCCTTGCCTTTGGCTACGGTAGGCGCTCGCCAGCCCCCATTCGGGACTTTCACCCTAAAGATGACGCCCATGCTGGGCGTACATACATCAAGAAACGGCTGCCAAGTTAGGCAGCCGTTTCTTTGCGTATTATTTCGTCATTTGATTGTAGATTCCTATCATATCTCTAACTTTTGGATCGGACCGCTCCAAGACATAATGCCACCCCTAAGCTCTGCGACATCAGCGTAACCGTTGCTTCTAAGAATCTTAGCGGCTTGCTTGCTCCGCATCCCGCTCTGACAGTACAAATATACTGGACGATCTTTGGGGATGTCCCCCATGCGCTGCCGAAATTGGCTTAGCGGTATATTTACAGCTCCCTTTATATGGCTACGCTTATATTCATGGATCTCCCGTACGTCAATCACCTTATTGCCCTTGGATTCGCTTTGGAATTGCTCCGGCGTTAAGGTACGCAAACCTTTCACCGGAGCGAACTGTCTATACAGCATCCAGAAAACGAATAAGAGTAGTAAAATATAAAGTGCGTAATCCACGTTTCTTCACCTACCTGCTTTTTACCAAGAGTTCCACTGCTTCCTGGACGACCTTATGGGTGTCCCTGCCCTTCTCTTGCTCCTCCAGAATACATTGCTCCAAGTTTACCGCTACGACAAGCGCCATCGTTTTGTCGATGGCGCTGCGTACAGCGGAGAGTTGGCTTACGACATCCTTGCAGTTCTTGTTCTCTTCCATCATCTTCAGCACGCCGCGTACTTGTCCTTCGACTCGACGCAAGCGTCGTTTCATATCGTCATCGTATTTCATGGATGAAATCCTCCCCGTACCTGTATAGGTATATTATAATCACATCGGGGGGCCTGGCATCAAATGAATAAGTTCACTTTCGCGTCCGCAGCATCCCCTAAATACGCCGCAACTCCGGCATATTCGATTCCGTCCAGCAACTCTTCCTTTTGGAGACCTAATAAGTCCATCGTCATCGTGCATGCGACCAACTTCACGCCTTGCTCCCGTGCCAGCTCGATCAGTTGCGGCAGGCTTAGCGCGTTTTGCTTTTTCATCACGTGCTTGATCATCTTCGGGCCCATACCGGCGAAATTCATCTTTGAAAGCCCTAGTTTTTCCGGTCCTCGAGGCATCATCATCCCAAACATTTTCTCGAAAAAGCCTTTCTTCACCGGTACCTGTTGATCCTTCCGGAGCGTGTTCAATCCCCAGAACGTAAAGAATATCGTCACTTCATGGTCGTAAGCTGCCGCGCCGTTCGCGATGATAAAAGCCGCTATGGCTTTGTCCAAGTCCCCGCTAAATAAAACGATTGTCGATTTTTCTTTTTCAGCCACGTAAGCCACCCTTTCATCTACCATTACTTTCCGGATAAGTTGGACTCAAAAGTGCAACTCTAATCGAGAACTTTCTCTCTTTATCGATAAAATGGGGTAATTTCAGTTCACCCCTTCTTTACGACGAACTTGAACACGCCGTTCTCTTCTTTGGCTTCTACGAGTTCGTGGTTCGTTTGGTTTACCCATGCTTTGAAGTCGTTCATGGAGCCTTTATCCGTCGTATGAAGCTCCATCGTTTGCCCGCTTTGAATCGAATCGATCCCCTTCTTTGCTTTGACGATCGGCATCGGGCACGCCAAGCCTTTCGCGTCGATTACGATATCCGCCATTTTATATTCTTCCTTAAAATCCCTTGATGTGGTTGGCTCGTCGCGCTCCGTGGGTCCTTCCCACGTGGACATGCCTGGCACGACATTCGTCACTTTGGAGTACCCTCGGTCGGAAAGCAATTGGCAGGCAAGATCGCTTCGGGTGCCTGTTCTGCATACGACGATATATTCGTCGTCTTTCGGGAGCGAATCGAGCTTTCTCTCCAGTTCGCCCATGGGAATCGAGATTGCTCCCGGAATTCGGTTGAAGCTGTATTCCGCCGGTTCTCGGACATCCAGTACTTTAAAGTTTCCGCCAGATTTTAGTTTTTGTCTCAATTCTTCGTTGCTGATGACGTGCGGATGCTTCGTTTCTGACTTGGTCTCGTTTTCCGAGGACTTGCGCAGAAAGTGGCGAAAGACGCCGCCCTCTTCCTTCAAGCCAATATATTGGTGCCCCGTCCGGTTCGCCCAGCTCTGTAAATCGGCCACCGACCCTTTATCCGTGGCCCGAACTTCGAGTACTTCGCCGGCGTTCATCTCTTCGATCGTTTTCTTTGTTTTCACCACCGGCATTGGACAAGCCAAGCCTTCGCAGTCTAACGTTCGATTCGTTTGAATTGTCGCTGTCATGTGTCGGACCTCTCTCATCTGTATTAAATCCCGTAAGCTACTTCGCCTTGCCAGTGGGACATGCCCCCGGGCATATTCGTAACGTCATAACCCAACTCCTCAAGCAGCTCGCAAGCCAATCCGCTGCGGTTTCCACCCCGGCATACGATGATGTACGATTGCGTTGGATCCAACTCGCTAAGTCGTTGCCCGATCGAACCAAGCGGAAGATGCTTGGCGTTCGGGATATGACCCGATTCCCACTCTTCCGGCTCGCGCACATCAAGAATGTTCAGCTTTTCGCCCTTCGCTAACCGTTCTTTTACTTCCTGCGGCAGCATGTCTTTCGAGTATTTTCCGGCCATTCCGCTATACACTCCCTAAGTCAAGATAAAATATCGAACCAAATTTTAATGACCGTTGTCGTAATCAAAGAAGCGAGGATCCATTGAAGCGCCTTTATATTCATCTTCTTCCCGGCTTTCGCGCCGATCGGAGAAGCAATAATGCTGGCGATCACCATGGCGACCGAAGGAATCCAAAGCATATGTCCTCCCATGATCTTGCCGGCTGTCGTCCCGATCGAGGAGATGAACGTAATCGCCAAGGAAGACGCGATCGCGACCCGAGTCGGGATTTTGAGCAAGACGAGCATGATCGGGACGGTGATGAAAGCGCCTGCCGCGCCGACGACCCCGGACAAGATACCGACCACCACGGCGGAGACGGAGGCCAACCGTCTATTGAACGTAAGCTTCCTGTAATCCCCGCCCTCGACGCCCTTCTTCGGCAAAAACATCATCACTGCGGCTGCCAACGCCATAACCGCATAGGTGATATTAATGGCGCTGTCCGGAAGAAACTTCGAACCGTACCCGCCAAGGAAACTTCCGATGACGATCGGAATCCCCATAAAGAGGACTAGCTTTGTATTTATGAAACCGCCTTTGCGATAAGCGAACATCCCCGAGAGCGTCGCGAAAAACACTTGAATCGCGCTCACGGCCGCGACTTCCTGCGCCGTAAAAGCTAAAAATCCTAATGCAGGCGGGATATAGAGCAGCATCGGATATTTAATGATCGCCCCGCCGATCCCTACCATGCCCGATATTAAGGACCCGACAAAACCGATGGCAAATAAAACGAGAATCCACATGATATCCAGGTCCATAACGGAAATCCTTTCAGTTGTATGATTTGGGTATATCACATCATCCATATACCCCATGCGGTATTATTGCAGGCAAAAAATATTGTTATTACCTTACTTATCGTGCACGGCACAACGGTTCGGTCCCATTTCCAACTCCCGTTGTTCTTCTTCGTTCGGCGTCATCCGGCCCATATTGGTTTGACGAATTTCTTGATATGCATTCGGCTGCGGCGGAAGGTTCTCCGTCACCAACGTTCTAAAATCATCGTCGCTCTCAATGTTGAGTCCCGGATTGTACGTAAACAAGTCGCCGAGACGAGCGGATACTTTGCCCCCTTCGCCCAATTCGGTTACCTTGCCGAAGTGCGCAGGAAGGACAACCAGATCATCCGAGAGATTTTTGTACGTCTCGTACAGCGTCGTTCTGAGGTCTGCTACCCAGTCTTCAGCCTTACCGGCCAAGTCCGGACGCCCGATGGACTCGACGAATAAGATATCCCCGCTAAGCAAATAATGTTCGTCAATGATAAAGGACGTGCTTCCGATTGTGTGACCCGGAGAATAGATCGGCTGGATCCGGATTTTCGAAAGACCAACCGCAATTTCTTTTCCTTCCTCCAAAGGCTCGTAGTCGAAGGTGACTTCCGTCGCGTCCTTCGGAGGAAGCCAGTAGGTTGCACCCGTTTTCTCCGCTAACAATCTGCCGCCCGAGATGTGGTCGGCGTGCAAGTGCGTATCGAGCGTATGCTTGATCCTCGCGCCTTTGTCATTGGCGAATTGCTCGAAGACATCGATCATACGCTGCGTATCGATCGCCGCGGCCTCGCCGCCTGACAATATCATGTAGGACAAGCAGCCCTTGCCGATGCGAACGAGTTGGTACAACTCGCCTCCGTCCTTCAGATCGCCGACTTTGACGGGTTCCAGGTATTCGCTCCAGGCTTTCATGCCGCCTTGCAGATAATAAATTTTGGTTCTCCCTGCTTCGACGAGCTGCTCCGCAACGAAGATGGAAGACCCCTCTTTCGCGCACACCACGAGAATATCTTTACCGTTAGGGAGCTTATCCAGCGCCTCATCAACGCCGTCCAACAAATCGAAATAAGGAATGTTCAAGATCTCTGTCCCAATTCCCTCAATTTTCCAGTTGTCGAACTCCGACGTGTTCCGAACATCGAGGATGAAGAGCTCCTGGTGCTCAAGGATTTTCTTCGTGAGTTGTTGCGGAGTCATTGCTTGCATTGTCGTTGTTGCCATCGTAACTTCCCACCCGTATATAGTCTTTTTAGTTTTTCCTTACATGATCCTTGCCACCTTTATATACCCATATGGGTATATTTTCGAGCAAAATTTTATACCCCTTGGGGTATGTGGTTATATTACAACGTTCACTTTGTGCTGTCAACTCATTATCGAGATTTTACGTCTGGTTCCGATTCTTGGATTTGCAAACGGGCGAGTTGTTCAAGAGTGAAAGACTCCAGAGAAAGTGCGTAAATACCTCCCCATAATCTAGAATCGGACAAGTTCTTGTCGCAGGCCCGCGACAAGAACTTGTCTGATTCAAATTAAAGACCCGCATTTTAGGCTGATTTTAATCGTTGCACCATCCTTAAGGGAGCACGAAATTTCATCATGTATGAGGTTAGTCGTTCTTTCTTTGAGCATACGAACGGCCCGGTATGCGGCAGCGTTGGTGATCGGGGCAGCCCCATATTTTTTAGACACATTGAGAATAAAAAAGCTACCCAGACCATCGTGAAATGGTTTTGGATAGCTGATGTTTAATTAAAACCTCCGCAAGGCGCGGACGTTTCTCTACTTCACATTAGATCTTCATACATTATCACGAACTTCTACTTCATTTCCGACTCACTTCGCAGTAAGTTCGGTTTCGGTTACCCATTGATGATTGGTCACTTTCTCGCCACCTGTAGTCGGAGTGTAGTCAACCATATACACGGTCATTTGATCACCTGAGACAATTTCAGCGGTTGCTCCCATCATACCAGGCATGTGATCTGCTTGTAATGTAACTTGCGCACCTGACTGCAAAGGCTTATCACCTGCATCTTTTATCTCTTGATGAATCACCCATTTATGATTGGTTACGCGCTCTCCGCCTGTTGTCGGGGTATAGGAAACAACATAGGCTACAGTATCGTATGCTCCGACAATTGTTGCTGTGGCGCCCTTCATGCCGGGCATGTGATCCGTTTGCAGAACCGCTTCGCTTCCAACTTTAAAGGTCGGATTCTCCGCTTCCTTTAACCCCGGAGGAACTTCACCGGATCCTGAATGGTTCATCTCCCCATGGCTTATGTCTCCATGGTTCATCTGTCCGTTATTACTGATTTCCTGGTCAGATGCATTATTTCCGCATGCAGATAATACCACGATCATTATTGCGGTGATGATTAAAATCAGTTTTCTTTTCATCCCTATCCCTCCATTATACTTTACAACTTCTCCTTGTTTGGCGATTATACTCCATGTTTTACCACGACCCGAAGTAATATACACATTTTTGCTTCCGGTAGCTATGGCAATTTCTTCTTCATTGGTTGGACTTAGATAAGCAGACGCTTACCGTCATTCGAATAACCAAGACCATGAATGTGCATAAACGACTCATTTTCCATAACATGAGGGTTTTCGACTGAACATGCTGAGAATGTCGCTGCTGCAACAAATAACCACCGCAAGTTGAATCCATCTTTTCAGATAACTTTCCCCCTAGAATTAATGCGATATAAGAGGTAATTAACGTTTAATATACCCACAATTTGTGTGGAAACTGTGAAGATGAATATAATAGTCTCCAAGTTAAACTTTATCACGTTAGTCGGGGAATTTAAGCTTGGCAACCTTCGCACAGGCAGCCAAGCTTTTGTATGAGCTATTTTATCCAATAATTTTCTGGATTCTTCCTGTTAAGTCGTTCTACCCAACTCACATGCATTTTGCAGCTGGTCAAGCGAGACGCGGGTTAAGAATTTGCTGAATTTTTCTTTTCCTTTCGCATTTCCTTTATAGTAATGAATTATCTTGCTTATCAACGGAACGAGTTGATCTTCAGATAAGTCAGAGGCGAACTTTTGGGCAATAATTGTTTTCAGCCCCTTGGGCTCTCCACCGACATAAACATCATAGGTATCCCGTATTTTTACGACACTGATATCCTTGAGCAAAGGTTCGCTTGTTCCGAGAGCACAACCTGCATAACCAATTTTAAGTGGAGTCGGCGTTTCAATCCCCGAGAATGCTTGGTTCAATTTGCGTGCTGTCTCCAAGCCTGCCTCCTCCGCTCCTTTACAGAAATTGCAGGCAATCAAACTCTTGACCACAAAACCTGCCGGATAAACCTCGAGGCCGGTTCGCACTAGTTCTTCTTTTACTGTATCGTATCGATCCGATGGAACTTCCACATAAAGTTGCTTGAATGGAGTCATTTCAATTTTTACTTCCGTATCTGCGATCGATCCGATCTTGGCCAGCTGCTGTGGGGAAAATAAGCTTCCTCCGACTTGTATAGGAGGAGCTACCGCGATTTTCATGGTTTCTGCCATAATATATCACCCCTTAATGAAGCTTCACTCGTTGGAGACGAAGCGCGTTAAGTACGACGGACACCGAACTTAATGCCATCGCTGCACCGGCAACCCATGGAGCCAATAAGCCGACTGCCGCAATCGGAATTCCCAACGTGTTATACCCTAGCGCCCAGAACAGATTTTGCTTGATGTTGCTCATCGTCTTGCGGCTCATGTAGATCGCGTCCGGAATGCTGGTAAGTTCGCCGCGCATGAGCGTCACATCCGCCGCTTCCATCGCCACATCCGTTCCCGTACCGATGGCCATGCCAATATCGGCTGTCGCAAGGGCAGGTGCGTCGTTAATGCCGTCGCCGACCATTGCGACAGTCTTGCCTGCCGCCTGAAGCTTCTTGACTTCCTCGGCTTTTCCTTCCGGAAGAACTTCTGCCAGTACATGATCGATTCCAACTTGAGTGGCGATGGCCTTTGCCGTACGTTCGTTGTCGCCTGTGATCATAATTACCTGGATGCCCATTTCCTTCAATCGGGCAACTGCAGCCTTCGAGGTTTCCTTAATCGTATCGGCAACGGCGACCATACCGGCATAACGGCCTTCTATAGCCGCGAGCATTGCCGTCTTCCCGGCCTCTTCAAGCCGCGACATGGTTGCATAGGCCTCACTTGCGTCCACTCCATATTTCTCCATTAAGCGACGAGTTCCAACCAAGATTTCTTTTCCTTCAATAACTGCCTTAATGCCGAAGCCTGGGATCGCTTCGAACGAATCCGTCCCCGGAAGCTCGATATTTCTTTCACGGATTCCGGTAACGATCGCTTCCGCCAGCGGGTGTTCCGAAGGCTTCTCCGCTGCTCCCACCATCCGAAGAAACTCCGTCTCCTCCAGATCCGTTACAACATCGGTAAGCTCCGGTTTCCCTTTCGTGACCGTTCCCGTCTTGTCAAGAATAATTGCATCGATTTTATGGGTCTGCTCTAGATGTTCGCCGCCTTTGAACAGAATGCCGAATTCGGCGGCCCGCCCCGAACCGGCCATAATGGAGGTTGGCGTCGCCAAACCTAGCGCACAAGGGCATGCGATGACGAGAACGGCGATCGCTTTTTCCAAAGCGCCGGCGAAATCGCCTGGGGTAACGAAGAAATACCACACCAAGAACGCTACGACCGCGATCCCGACAACAATCGGGACGAAGATCCCGGAGATGACGTCGGCCACCCGTTGAATCGGCGCCTTGGAGCCTTGCGCCTCCTCGACCACCTTGACGATCTGCGCCAGCGCCGTCTCTTTCCCGACCTTCGTCGCTTGAATGCGCAGCATCCCGTTCTTATTGATCGTTGCGCCGATGACGGTGTCCCCCGCCTTCTTCTCTACCGGAAGACTTTCGCCCGTCAGCATTGATTCGTCGACCGAAGATTCGCCTTCCAACACTTTGCCGTCAACCGGCACTTTATCTCCAGGGCGTACCAGTACGATGTCCCCGACGATGACCTCTTCCACCGGTACCGTTAACTCTTGGCCGTCCCGTACAATAAGGGCCGTCTTCGCCTGCAGTCCCATCAACGATTTAATCGCTTCGGAAGTCCGGCCTTTCGCAAGAGCTTCGAACAATTTCCCCAAAATGACGAGCGTGATCAAGATCGCGCTTGTTTCATAATATAGGGAAGGTCCATGATGCACGTCGGCGCCTCCGGTAAACCATACAATCGTTAGATACAAGCTATAAAAAAAGGCGGCGGAGGTACCCAACGCGATCAATACGTCCATGTTCGCGCTGCCGTTGCGCAACGCCTTATAAGCTCCAACGTAAAATTGCTTCCCAATGTAGAATTGAACTGGAGTCGCCAAAATCAGTTGGAACCACGGATTCATAAACAGTTCAGGCGTATAGATCCACGAGGTAAACGAAAAGTGTCCGACCATCGCCCATAGCAACGGAAGCGAAAGAATCGAAGAAATCAGCAGCTTTCTTTTCTGATTGCGCACTTCTTTGATCCGGTGGTCTTCCGCATCCTCGGCTTCCTGCTTCGGAATCGCTTTATATCCCAGCTGCTTCACTTTGTTTTGCATATCGGCGATCGAAACATCGCCGGGCGTATACTCCACCATCGCCGTTTCCATAGCGAAATTGACAGTTGCGTTCGTTACGCCGGGTAGCTTATTCAATCCCTTTTCGATCCGGTTTGCGCAAGCGGCGCAGGTCATACCCTCGAGTTGAAATTGAACGGATTCCTTTACCGTTCCGTAGCCCAATTTTTCGATCGTTTGCTCCAGACCACTAACATCTACCTTCGCCGGATTGTACGTAACGCTAGCCTTCTCTAAGGCAAAATTGACATTCGCGGAGGTGACGCCTTCCACTTTGTTTAGGCCTTTTTCAATCCTGTTAGCGCACGCTGCGCAAGTCATTCCTGTAATTTGAAGTGTCGTTAGCTTTTGATCCCTGCTCGCCGTCGCATCCATTACCTTTCACTCCTTAGTGGTATATCAAAATTTTCATTACGGTACCTTAGTACCCTATATTATATGCCTTATAACAGAGACCATCCGGCGACGGTCTCTGTATGTTATTTACGCCACGTCGTATCCTTGTTCTTCAATGGCTTCTTTGACTTTCTCGATGGACACTTTATTTTCATCGTATTCTACGGAGACCGAGTTGCTCTTTAGATCCACGCGACCCGAGACTCCGATTTCCTTCAATGCACCTTCAATGGAATTCACGCAATGCTGGCAGGACATTCCGTTTACTTGGAGCGTCGCTTGTTTCATTTATAATCCCTCCGATTTTATTATTTCATTAATTTGTTTACGGTAATCAATAATTCGTCGATCACTTCATGCTCGCCCGCCTGAATTCGCTCTACGATGCAGCTCTTCATGTGCCCTTCAAGCAATAGCTTGCCTACACCGTTTAGAGCCGATTGAATCGAAGAAATTTGGTTTAGCACATCATCGCAGTACATATCCTTTTCGATCATGCCCTTTATCCCGCGAATCTGACCTTCGATCCGATTGAGTCTGGAGATTAACGAGTTCTTCATCTTATCCGAGTGATGGCTCTTTCGCTCGTTGTCCGAAGCGCAGCAAGCATGATTGGCTTCCATTGTAAACACTTCTTCTTTAATCACTTTGAATCACCTCACACCGAAATCATACTATACCCCCCATGCCTATGTCAACCGCCATTTGCATAACGTTTTGAAACAAAGTACACATTAACCACGAGATCTAACCTACTCACTTGAAAAGGAGCAATATTATGCCGACGGTAATCGACTCAACGGTAACCCACTTTCAAGCTTGTATTGATGCATGCAGTAAATGTATGCAAGCTTGCGAAGAATGCTTGACCTCTTGCCTGAAGGAACCGGACGTTCAAGCACGGCAGCATTGCATCAGCATGCTTCGCGATTGCGCGGATATTTGTTCAATGGCGGCACTATGGATGTCGCGCGGAAGTATGCATGCGAAGCAGCTTTGCCAATTGTGCGCAACCATCTGCGACGCATGCGCTGCTGATTGTGCAAAGTTCCAAGACGCGCACTGCAAGGCATGTGCAGACGCCTGCCGTAAATGCGCGGAAGAATGCCGGAGAATGGCAGCATAACATTTTGTGTCGTGAAGGCCGCAAGCCCAACTGGCTGTGGCCTTTTTTCCGCACTAACGATATGGTGCTCTTGTCGAGTAAGGGCAAATAGAGCAAAGATCGGATGGTCCCTCAAGTCCTTACATTTTGGGGATGGTCGATTAATGACGATGCTTCCTCTTACCCATCATCAGAGGCATCATGACAAGGTGCATCAACGGGCAAATAAGTACCAATAAAATTGGCAAATAGTTCCCCCAAGTTCCAAGGTCGATGCCTGTGAAGAGGATTACTGCAACAAGGACAATGGGCAACACGCAACCTACAATCATCAACCAGCTGTGCAATCGACGATGTTTTTGGGGGGCCTTGCCTTCCTTTGAATGATCTTCATGGCAGCAATTCATTGCTCTTCCCTCCCGCTTATTAGCTTGGATCTTCTTGACACCATCATTGTAAACAGGAATCATGGGGTTTCTGTGTGGGTTACCGCTCCATTCGAGCTACTTCCGGCGATTTCTTTGTTTCATCAGAACATACCCGATTCCGACAATGATTAGCGGAATGGCCATCCACAAACAAAGCGACAGCAAGGTTCCTAAATACGATAATGTGGGGCGCTCCAACCAGGACGTTGCCGAAGCGGACATACATATGATTCCCATGCCAATAAAGATGGCAACGATCGCCCAATCCATACGTTTCATGGCGTTTGCCACCCTTTGGAACGATTCGCGGGAAACGTGATGACAACCCGGGTCCCTGCCGCAACTTGACTGAAAACTTCGATCGTCCCGCCCTGCAGTTCTACCAGCTTCCTCGTAATGGCTAGTCCGAGCCCGGTTCCTCCATATTGCCGGGACCTCGACTTTTCCACT
Organism: Paenibacillus antri; assembly: GCF_005765165.1. NCBI lineage: Bacteria > Bacillati > Bacillota > Bacilli > Caryophanales > Paenibacillaceae > Paenibacillus > Paenibacillus antri. The sequence continues at coordinate 15,346 of NZ_VCIW01000017.1, forward strand.
CGATAGAACCTTTCAAAGATGTAAGGCAGTTCATCGGTCGGGATGCCGACTCCAGTGTCCTCTACCGTCAGTTGACAACCGGATTCTCCATTCCGTAGTCGCACTTGAATGGAGCCTTCCTCTGTATATCGAACTGCGTTCTCCAGTAAATTCAACAATACCTGCTCCATACGAAGACCATCGGCTATGATCGGCGGAATGTCGTCCTCTAAGGAAGACAAGATGGAGAGGCCCTTCTCCCGTGCTCTCAGACGCACCTTTTCCACAGCCGATTCTACAATTTCTTTCAAATCGACCCGTTCCAGCGTCAAGTTCAGTTGTCCCTCTTCCATCTTCGCCAGTTCAAACAGGTCGTGAATGAGTCGGTTCAACCGGAACGATTCCTGGCGAATAATCGCAAGGTATTTTTGTTTCTCTTCTTCGGTTTCATACAATTCGTCGGACAGTACCTTTGCGTACCCTTCCAAATAGGTGATCGGGGTCCGAAGTTCGTGGGAGACGTTAGCGAAAAATTCTTGGCGCGTATCCCGGTAATGCTGCAGATCCTTCGCCAAATCGTTGATCGCCTCAGCCAATGTCCCGACTTCGTCCGATGAGCGTACGGCAAGTCGGGTTTCCAACTCTCCTTTGGCAATTCTCCTCGCCGCTTGTTCCATCTCCAGCATCGGTCGGGATAACAGCTGGGAAACGATATACGTAAAGCCCAAGGCTAAGAAGAGAGCCCCTGCTCCGGATAAAGCCAACAAGCTTCTCACTTGATTCAAAGACTGTTCCATATTGTGCATGGAAGATAGGACGTAAATCGCCTTTCCTTCCACCCCGACGGGCTCTGCAGCTATGAAAAACCGTTCGTTTTGAGCGGATTCAAACTCGATGAAGACGGATTGCCCTGCAGCTAATCGCTTGAGATCGGAGCTCCGGATAAAAGAAAGATCGGAAACCTCCGTCTTTCCAAGACTGACTGTTTCCTGCTCCGTCCCGTCTGTCAAATAGATGCTTACGTTAGAAAATTCCGCGAACGTCTGAATCATATCGCCTTCGTCCGTATTCGCCATGCTTGCAAAGTGAACGGCCAATTCCTCAACCTCTTCGCGCATCTCTGCATGATAGAAGTTGGAGAACACTCGATCGATTACAAACCCTAAAGCGAAAAGTACGATTACGAACAAAGCGATAATCGTCGCGCCAAGTTTGAACCCGATCCGGTTGATGTTCATCCGCGATCCTCCGGGACATGAAATTTATATCCCACGCCCCATACGGTTTGAATCGGATTGTAAGAGAGCCCTGAGCGCTGCAGCTTTTCCCGAATGTTTTTCACATGCGTATCGATCACTCGGGTATCTCCCGCATAATCGAACCCCCACAAGGCTTCAACCAGAGCATCCCGCGCGAACGCTTTTTGACGATAACGGGCTAACATTAGGAATAAATCGAACTCCTTCGGCGTCAATTCGACGGAATTTTCCCGAATCAATACTTGACGGCCCTCCGGATAGATCGTACCTTCAGGAAATTCGACCATTTCTTGTGCGGATACATGTGTCTGGTTCGGATTTGCCCTGCGAAGCAAGGCATGGATTCGGGCGATCAGTTCCTCCGGTTCGAACGGTTTCGTAACATAATCGTCTGCCCCGACTCCAAGCCCCTGTACCTTGTCCTTCGTTTCGTTGCGGGCTGTCAGCATGATGATCGGAGTTTGATGACGTTCGCGGATTTTGCGGCATACCTGCCACCCGTCCATATCCGGCATCATGACATCCAAAATGATCACGTCGAACGGTTCGTTATTCGCGAAAGCGACAGCCTCGCTGCCGTTCGTCGCTTCTTTGACTTCAAAGCCCTGCTTCTTTAGGTAAATCCGGAGCAAATTTCGCATATTCCATTCATCGTCGACGACTAAGATCTTCACGACATCACCGCTTATCTTTCAGAATTCATCATAGTCCCATTATAGACCAAAAGTCCGTTACACTTCGTTTCCTTTCATCTCTCTAAGCTCTTTTTGCATGACTTCATTTTGCCTCTTTAATTCCGCCAATTGTTCGATGAGATGGCTTTCGTGGTCTTGTTTAGAGTTTGAATCCGATTTATTCCCTCTTAACATCAGGAACACCATCGGGAGCATCATTAGCGGGCATAACAGTAAGGCTAAGTAAGACCACTCCATTTTCGTTCCCTCCCATATATCTTCTGTATCGAATAACTTCACTTTAAAGCAGACGTGTGTATTTTCTGTGTGGGATGCGGGTTGTTACAACGGGCTTCCACCAAAGAGAAATCTCTTTTCCCACTGAGATCCCTCGATCGTATCGATTCGAACTCCGCCGGATTTTTTGGAGTATGTCTGCAGGATTTTACCATTGCCGATATAGATTCCGTTGTGCGTAATTCGTTCGGACAACTTGTCCACGTCTTTATAATCTGAAGCTTTCGAACCCTCGTATTCCATAAAGAACATAATGTCCCCAGGCTCTAGCTCTTTCCAATCCGTCTTGACGTCGCCCTTCCGCTTTATATATTTCCCTTGGCTTCTGGAGTCGGAAGGCAGCTTCAACCCGATCCCGTCAAGATAGGCTTGTCTTACAAAATCTGAGCAATCAAACGTTTTCGTATCCGATCGGCTGGAACCAAATTCATAAGGCGTGCCCAAATATTCTTTGCCGGCAGCAATAACCTTCCTTGCAGCTTCCGTTGCGGTTACCTTTGTGAAAGATACTCGAGAAGTCGGCGCTTTGTACCCTGTCCTCACATATTTAGAGTTGCTGCTAATGTACCCTGTCGTGCCCCGTACGTCTCGAACGTGAAACCAATAATCATTCGTTTCATTGAGGATTGTAACGTTCTCCCCTTCTTTTAAATAGCGAATTTTGTCTGCTTCGACGGATGGAGACGTACGGAGCGAAACGGCGCTCGCAATTCTAGCTTTCGTATAATCGGAAGTGACTTGTCCCGAAGCAGCGAACGCTTGTCCGGGAAGTACGGCGGCTGTCCCAGTAACAAGAGATAAGGAAAGAACGGCGTGGATCCATGGTTTCATCTTCATCATCATCATCCTCCTTTATTGTTACGCTTACATTGTAAGGAGAAGATGTGTAGAACCTGTGTAGATGCCCAAATTATCGGCCAACCTAAACGACTTTGTTTGTCCCTGCTGATGATGCGACCGACTTTGAACGATCGCGAAGATAAAAGCAGCCAACCAGGATCACTGAGATCCCGATCATGACTGCGCTTGTCCATTGCCCTGCAGTCCAATCAAAGGTATAACGAGGGGAATCTCCGCGGAGGTACTCAAGTACGAAACGCCCGACTGCATACATGATGCTATAGATCATGAAATGAACTCCAACTGGGAATTTTATGTTTCTAAGAACGATTAACAGGGCGAAGATAATCAGGTCCCATTGGCCCTCCCATATCTCTGCCGGCCACAACGGCTGTGCTCCATAACGCTCGAAAGCCATGGTGCCTTCCGGGTAAACGACTCCGAACTGAGAACCTGTGGGAGAGCCATATGCGTCTCCGTTAAGAAAACATGCGATTCGGCCAATGGCTTGCCCTAATACGACAGCAGGAGCAAGATGATCGGCAAACTCCCAGAAATCCAATTTCTTTCGCCATGTGTACAGAGCCATTCCGCCTGCCCCGCCGATTATGGCCCCCATAATGGAAATACCGCCGTTCCAAATCGCGAAAATTTCGGTGAGGTTTTTTGAATAATAACCCCATTGGAAGAAAAACACGTGCCAAAAGCGTGCACCCACGATAGCGGCGACAAAGACATAAAAGAACGAGTTCATGATATGGGCTTGATAAACCGTACCTCTCGTTAGGAAATGCGCAACACCGATTGAAAGTAAAACAGCCAACGCGATGACAAAGCCATAGGACGCTACGGAAAAGCTTCCGATCTCAAAAAGTGTTACTCTCATGTTAATCTTCCCTTTCTTGACTAATACCTTTCACCATTTCAGAATAATCGATAAATGTGTTCATCCGATGAAGAAGCTCAATTGTCCTCTTCATTGTTTCTTGATATTTTCGTATTACACTAGCGTTAGGATGGGAGGAACATAAATGACTAAAGAGAATAAACCCTTAACCCTGCTAAAGGGAGCCGGCTCCGTTGCATTCGCGATCGTCGCTTCTTCGCATCATTGGCTTCATACCTTGCTGGTAGCACTTGGATTAACGACTTTGGGGGCCGGATTGTTTTCACTATCTCCACAGGTAAAAATGATTTTCTTGGCCGTATCCCTTGTGGTATCCCTCTGGTTTTTACGGGTGACCAAGCGGAAATGGAGGCGAAATCGTCCTGCCGCCATCGTTTACTTAATTTCTTCTCTAATCTCCATCGTGCTTGTACTTACCGCGCTGCCGCAAACGATCTCCGATTTTACCCAAGTACCTGATCAAAAAGTAATAGATGAGGCAGATCACGAGAATCATCATACGCCACAATAAACAAGATACACCCTAGATCCTCCGTTTGAAGGATCTAGGGTGTTTTATTGATCACGGGGAGATTGTGATACCATTAGGCATTTCGCCTGTTTGTAAGGTATCTATCACACGGTGTGTTTCGTTGTCGATAATGCTTAGTGTATTTTCAAACATGTTTGTAACGTATATTTTTTTCGTATCGGCACTGGTAATGACCCCATGTGCCCCTGCACCTGTTTCGATCGTGGCGACGGTTTTCTTATCGGCAAGATCGATTTTCGAAACAGTGCGAGAGGGATTGTCTGCCGTGCCCTGGTTCGCCACGAATGCGTAGAGATTATCACTCTGTATATAAACCTGGGCAGGACCTGACCCCACACCGATCTTTTCGATTTGATCCGTTGCTAACGTGACGACAGCCAATGCGTTCTCTGCATTCAACGTTACGGCAAGCAATTTTCCGTCCGATGTAACGCTAGTCGTGACCGGTGCAGCCCCCACTTTAATTCGCCTGTTTTCCTTTCTTTCGATCAAATCGATTACACTTACCGTATCCTCGCCCATATTCGCAATATAGGCGAATCGATTGTCTGCGGAGATGCGAAAACCATGAGGCCCTTTACCGGTTGGGATTGTATCGACAACGGTATAAGTGCTCGTATCGATGATGGACACATTGTTTCCTTCGTTATTTGTAACTAATGCAAGCTTCCCATCGCTTGTATAAACTACATGAGCTGGATGTTGTCCCACTTCCACGCTTTCGATCAGATTCCCAGATGCAGCATCATAAAAATTTGCAAGTCCGTTCATCGTCATTCCGTGACCATGTGCGTCATCGCCATTTTCCGCATGTCCCGAATCTTCATCATTCATCTCAGGTACGACGGTTGCGGCCAATACTTTTCCGTCGGGCGACAATTGTACATTATGGACTGAACCTGTTGCCTCAATGCTAGCCGTAACCTTGTTATCAGTTAGATCGATTCTCGTGATACTCCCGCCTTCATTGGCTGTAAACAACCAACCCGACGAACTCTCGTCGACCGGATCTTGGGTATTATCTCCACTCGTCTGCTGTGGAGTCGGTTGTTCGGCTCTTTCGCCCCCTTGAACACAACCTGTAATTAGAATCAGGGCAGCTATTACAGCAAGTATCTTGCGCATATTTACCTCCAATAACAGTAATTATTTGTGATAGCATTCCATCAATCCAATCGAATCATCCGTTACTCTGCTTCTACCCCTAAGCAGAAAGTGCATCAATCTCTGGTTGACCGCCGTCAACAATTTTGATAAACATTCGGTTCGGCAAACAAATGATGACTTCCCCCACTCGATCGATTTTCCCATAGCTCATGCAGATTTTCTCGGGGCAATCGGATTCGGCCACTTCGATCCCGCCGTTGTCCACTTTCAGAAGGTCGTAACCTTTGGATGTTCGAATTTCGATCATCTCGCTCACCCCTGACAGTTCCACGTCGCGATATAACTTGCCATCCAGTTCAATTCTTGCGATGGTTGGCTTTTGAAGCGCTTCTTCAGGTGATTGATGAAGCCACTTCAAAATATACACGGACGTGACCATGAGGAGCATCGAGAATAAAATCCAAAGATCCCCCTTCTTCATGCTTCATCCCCCATGTCGGTCGATCCGCTTATAGCCCAAGGTAAGGTTTCGGATCGACAGCTTTTTCGTTTACTCTGACTTCGAAGTGCAGATTGTTTCCTGTCGCTTTACCAGTCGCCCCCACCTCCCCGATAACCTCGCCTTTTTTCACGTTATCTCCCTGACGGGCATCGATACTCCTCATATGGGCGTATAGGGTCCAAACCCCTCCGCCATGGTCGATGATCACCGTATTCCCATATCCACTGATCCAATCGGTAACCAATACGGTTCCTTCTTTCGATGCGAGAATGTTCGTGCCCGCCGGTGCGGCAAAGTCAACGCCTTTATGAGATGCACCTTTCTTGCCGGTTACAGGATCCGTTCTGGTCCCGAAGCCGGAAGAAAGCCTCGCCTTTTTCACAAGCGGGTAGGCAAACTTCACCGAACCGGAAGCCGTCTGTTTTCGGAGCAGCTCGCTTTCCGTCCGAGCGACTTCAAGGAGGAACGCCTCTTGTTCTTCCGTTAGTTCCTCCAACTCCTCAACCTCAGACGCTAAGCTCGCAATCAGCACCTCTTTGTTTTTTTCTTTCACTTGCAAGGTCTTTTTTATAAATGTCAGTTCGTTATAACTGGTTGATAATTCGGAAAGCAATCGTTCCATTCCATCTATCTTTTGTTCGACAATCCGCTTTTCCCTCTTTGCGATTTCGAATAATTCCTTTTCCCTTCGGATCATGAACAGCAAGCTGTCCGCACGCTGCAAAAAATCGGAAAAGCTTGCGGAATGCAGCAGGACATCAAGATAAGGTACATAACCCTCTTTATATATCATGACAACCCTGGATTGAACTTGTACATTGCGTTCGTCCGCGTGATGAATGGCCGTTTCCAATTGCTTTTCGGTCACAAGGAGCTTCGCTGTCGCAGCGTTGATTTTGCTCTGTATATTCATTAAATCGCTGGAGGCTTCCTCGATTTGCTCCATCAGTGTTCTCATATCCAGTACCGCTCTTTCTTTCTCCTTTTCAATCTCTTCGATTCGGTTCGTCGCAGCTTCGGCTTGTCTTTTCACAGCTTCTTTTCTATGTATTAACTTTTGAAGTACGATACTTTCGGACGATATAGCGCTTGCTCCACTTATAACGGGTAAGTTGTATTCGAATAAGATTCCAAGGAAAGCAAAGATAAGCAGTATCTTCTTCAAGCGAAAAAGCCTCCTTCACTGTCACAAGAACCCATAGTCAACTGGTGTGGCCAGTGTATTGGATAAATGTGTGGTTTCAGTGTAGGAGGTTCGAGGTTCACAGGATCGACAAACATCCTATTAAGTGACGCTGCCCTTCCGGCCCGAATAATAAAGTTTTAATACTATGCCGCTCTATGCGGATTATACCCTGTCGCGAAGACACCGCATCCACCTATTAAAAAGGCGTTATCCAATATGTCGCGGTATCAGCGATTCCCAATACAAACATCAGAAACCCTGCAAAACGTTGAACAAGCAGCCCCATTTTTTTTGTTCTATGAATCACGATTTGATCTAATCCGAACCCCACCATTAAGCCTACGAATAATAAAAATGGCATCGCGGTTCCGACTGCGAAGATGGTAGGAAAAACGAATCCATACGGCGCACTTATGCTTAAGGGCATCAAAGAACCGTAAAACAAGACAAACATCGTGGGACAGAAGCCTAAAGAAAACGCAGCTCCAAGCAAAAACGCACCGCCCTTGCCGCCTAACCGCCTCGACTTTCCTTGCAACCATTGAGATAGCCGTGTACCCAAGCTTACCTGCAGACTTATCAGTCCAAGCATAAACAACCCAATGATAATCAAAAGCGGACCCAGGAGTTTCCTGCTCCAGGAAAACAGCGGGATAAAATCAGTGGAGAGCTCCCGACCAAATAAAAAGAATATGATTCCAAGTACGCTGAATACTGCCACTTTGCCGAGCAAATACAGCAAGATTTCTACCCAACGTAGTCGGGCTTGTACCTGACGGTTCCCAAAAAACATGGCCGCTGCCGCATTTGCAGAAATTTGACACGGAGCTACTGAACCAACAAATCCCAGAAATAACGCCGAAAGCACGGCGATATCAGTTTGCGCGACGCTGAATAAAGGGCCGCTGATTATATTGCTTATCTTGCTAAAAAATTCATACATCACTATTCGCTTCATCTCCATGCGGATATGGTGTTCACATTCGGTTATCAAATCTGTCCCCATGTTCATTCGAAAATTGCTGAAGCAGAAAAGCGTACCAAAGCATATCATAGATCAACAATTTACTTTGAAGGAGTAAATGAAATTTGATGGAGTCCTTCATCACCCCAGAAATAGAACGTTTTATAGAACTACTAAACCTCATCGAAATTAAGAATGTAGATGTAATTCGAGACGATCTTTGGAGCATTCATTTTACCTTGGACAACCATGATTACGAAATGGAACATTTGCTTATAGATCTTAAGGGCAATGCCCGCCCAGGGAATATTTCTCATAAAAATTCCTGTACTGAGGCGGTATGTCCCTTTTGCGATGAGCCAAATTCCGTGTACTGTAAGTTCCTTAACAATAATAACTATTCAATTGTCTTATTGATTGCGCTTATGTCTAATCTTGATCTCATCCATCATGCATGGCTTCAGCATGCAGACTAAGTCGAGACAACAGCAGCGCTAGTAATGTAAAGAGTCGCGGTTTTACTTGTTCCAATAACTCTCTTTCATTTGGCCCCTGCGTAAAGTGCGGAGAAACAGTTGTCGGACATGGTACCCCCAACTTTAGGGCTTGTCCGATCGAAAGGCGCTTATCTGCGGCAATAGTATAACTATTCCAATCAGGAATCGATAAATGGCAGTGTTTTCGTATCTCATTCTGATGCTTCACAACGACTCTCATCGTATCGTCATCCATTGGGATCAAAACATTACATTCTTCCGAGATTATCGTATGCATGATCCAGGACAGAAACGCATGCTCCTCTTTGGTTGGATCGGGATAAACTTTGGAACTAGCCGCGAATTTTGATAACCCGCTTGTATGCAGTTTGATCTTCTCGCCAACTATCATTTTTGCGCCTTGAGATCCCAACGAGCGTACCACCGCCAACGTCTTGCTTAACATTCCATTTGTACAGAGCACGGTTAATGGCTGCAGCAACTTACCCTCTTCTCCGTTCAAGGTAATCATGAACCGTGACCAAGTAGATCATCATACCAGGCAGCCGTTTCAGGACAAGGAAGAGCTATCATTTTTCCGTATTCCCCGGATTTCGATTGATGGTATTTTAAATATATTTGCCCATCGGTTATGCCCAAAATTTCTATCTTTCCTGTTGAATGGCTCATTACAAGACGAACGCGCTTCCCTAAACCGGAAGTTTTGGATTTCGCAGACTCGACTATATCGTAAATTATCTTCAAGGGCAGAACGAAGTCTGCATTTCCAATGACAGGTCGGTTGACAAAAAAGTAATAAGGCGCAACACCTGCATAAGTTAATTTATCCAAAAGCTCCGCCAATACTTCAGGATCATCATTTATACCTTTTAAAATAGGCGTCTGATTCACCATTACGGCACCGGTTTGGTGAATCGCATAAAATCCCTTCATTGCTTGCTCTGTAATCTCTCTTGGATGATTAATGTGCATGACAACGTATATTTTCTTCCCTTGGTTCATGGTTTCATTAAACGCCGCTTGTAATTCTGAATCCTCTGTAAACCGCATCGGGTTAAAGACCGGCATTTTTGTCCCGATGCGAATAATTTGCACATGAGATAAACCGCTTAATTGTTGTAATATGAATCGTAAACGGGATGTAGAAAGGGTTAAAGGGTCGCCTCCGGTCAATAATACATTAGAGATCGATGGATGGTTTTGAATATATTGAATAGCCGGTTCAATGTCCGTAATCGTTTCATCTTGGCCTGTTTGAAACAACCGCTTGCGAAAGCAATATCTGCAATAGGCTCCGCATACGTTCGACACTAACAATAAAGCTGTTGTCTGATATTTATGTTGGCAACCAGGTACTACATAGTTATCCTCTTCGTCTGAAGCATCCCATCTCCCATATTCCTTTAGCTCATGGAGACTTGGAATGATAAGCCTCCGAATGGGATCATCTGGATCTACCCAATCAATCAAATTCAAATAATAATCATTTGCACGGAACACATAGGAATTTGTAACCTCCTTTAATTGTTCCTTTTCCTCTATGGACAAACCCTTAATTTGATCTATGCTACGGAAATATTTAACGTTCACGAAAAAGCACCCCCATAAGCATCCGAATAGTACATCATGCTTTGGTCAAACTATACACTGTAGTATAATGTTTTAAAAGCTCTAGCTCAATCAATCAGTTTATTACAAGATGACTCAAGGAAAGGTGCTCACAATATAATGTTCTTACTTCAGTTTCTTTTATCCTTCGTAGTTCCCCCGGGAGTTTTCTTACTGCCTTTGCTGATTTGGTGGATTCTTATGCTTCGGAAGCGTACTCGCGTTCACTTACTTATTCTGTTTTTCCTTGTGAGTTTCTATGCAAGCACAATCTCACTCGTTTCGGATACGATATTAGGTCGACTTGAACAACTCTATGAGCCGCCTCAAAACATCCAGGGCGAAGCAATTATCGTATTAGCAGGAGGAGCAACCCTCGATACATTAGGGGCCGGCGGTCCCGGTGATCCATCCGGCGAAACGGCCAATCGTCTACTTGCCGCCGCTGCTCTGTATAAAAAACTGGATATTCCAATCATTATTTCCGTCGGCAAAGTATATCCGGATACTGGTTTTGAGGCCATGGTAAGCAAAAATTGGTTGGTTGCAATGGGAATTCCGGAAAATAAGGTCTGGGTGGAAAATAAAAGCCGTAACACAGAAGATAATATTAAGTATGTGAAGAGTATCCTTGATGAAAACAAAATAACCGAACCAATATTAGTTACATCAGCATTGCACATGGCCCGTTCCGTTCAACATTTCGAGGAAGAAGGTATAGAGATCATCCCATACCCTACCGGTTATATGGTAAGCAAATCCTTGAAATTGTATCCCGAGAGATTTCTGCCTTCATACGAAGCCGTAAACAAACTGGGCCATGCATTGAAAGAATATCTTGGGTTGCTATTATTGCGTATCTAATCGATGAAACACTGCAATGAAGCCAAGTGATCTAAACTACGGTGTGTAGTATAATAGAAAAGTTATTATTTTGTCAAATAGAAACTATAAAAGTGGGGCCTATGATAGACTATTAATGTCGCTTTTGTGAATTGGGAGGAAACCGTAGAACGCTGTCGAATTATGTATCCTTGAGATTGTGCCGAACTTCATAACGAAGACGGGGGATCCGTATTGGGTGAATTGATCTCGATTGTCGAAGATCATAGGGAACCTTCAACCGAACCCTTAGCTAACCTCGTAGGCAACTGAAGGAGGATACATAAATGAAGAAGGTGAGTTTGTTGTTGTCGGGTGCATTGCTGGCCATGGCATTTCAGGCCAACGTTGCCCTAGCTGACGACACGAAGTTAGAGAGTGCAGTTAATGAAGTTGTTGGTACGCCTTACCTATGGGGAGGCACGACAACCGAAGGATTCGACTGCTCCGGATTTCTTTCGTATATTTTCAAACAATTTAGCACCCAACTCCCTAGAACCTCCAAATTGCAAGCCGAAGCTGGAGACAAAGTAGCGAAAGCAGATTTAAGACCCGGCGATCTTGTGTTTTTTAATACGGATGGAAAAGGGATTTCCCACGCAGGTGTCTACATTGGTGACGGTCGCTTCGCTCACTCTTCCAGCAGCTACGGCGTACGCATTAGCGGCTTGGACGAAGAGTACTATAAGACTCGATACGTAACAGCAAGGCGTATTGTTTATGGTCAAAATTATTTGTCGATGGAAGAAAAGCTATCCCATGAGTCCGAGACGACGGTATTGACAGAGTCCAATTAATCTTTCGAACGTAAATAGACCGCCGAGACGGCGGTCTATTTACATAGATTAATTTGCAGAATAGATTGTCCCTTCCCTTCTTGACACACCTCACATTGTAAATGGGAATTCCATTGTAAATTTAGTCTTTTCTCTGTTGCTATCGCAATAAATTCTCCCACCATTCTTTTCTATGATCTGTTTACAGATAGCTAGACCGAGACCCGTACCTTCTTTTTTATTCGTCACAAACGGTGAAAACATCTGATCTCTGATTTCTGCAGAAACTTCTGGGCCATTGTTTTCGATACACAAAAAGTAGTGGTTTTCTTTATTGTAACCCGTAATCTTGATTTCTCGTTCTTTATCGATCTCTAACAGCGCATCAATACTGTTATTAATAATATTAGATAATACCTGCTGGAGCCCCACTTTCTGTACGTTTAATTTACTGTCTGAAATCTCGATTGTAAACCTTATGTTTTCATTTACTAGTCTGGGGCTTATTAATGCATAAACGGATTCAACACCTTCAATGATTCTGATCATTTGCAAAGGTTCTTCGACGAGTTGTTTCTTAGTAAAGCTTAAGAATCCTGTAATTTGCATCTGAATTTTTTCAAGTTCTTCTTCAACAATGGATAAATAATCTTTGGACTTCCGGTGTAATTCCCTTGATTTGGCTGTTTTCGCCAGATTCACGAACCCTAAAGCAACAGTCAAAGGATTTCGAATTTCATGTGCCATGCTTGCGGCCATTTTTCCTATAATGCTCATTTTCTCTTCATGGAGTCTGCTGATCGTTTTATCTTTGTCCTCCAAGGTTGTATTAATATAATTGTAGTAATATTCAAACATAGCTATTTCAAACTTATCAATGCGTGCCATGATTTCTCTGAACTGATTCCAGCAGAAACCCAAATTACTATATCCTTGAGAAACCAGTATAAGAGATTCTCTCCATACATGATTACTATGAAGAATATGACTGATTGGTATATTCCCCTTTATGAAAAACAAACAAATTTCTGGTATTAATCGAAAGAAATAATGTTGCTTATACGGGATATGTATATCATATACGTAGCCGCAATAGATACTTGTCTGTTCGATAAGCTGCTTCAATGATTGCTCTGAGTTATAAAAATCAGGGAATTGTGGTAAAAAGTTATCCATCCAACATTGAATAATTGTTTCTTGATGTTCTTTTAGATATGTGATTAAGTCTGACAAGGAACGCCCCCCTAGGTCAACAAAACTCAACTATAACATTCGACAGGTATCGGGCATTTCCTTGTCGTCACTACATACCGTATAGTGGTATTATTATCCAATTATCTTTGTGAAGTAACCGTGAGAATTGCTCCTCTGCGAGCACTTCTCATAAATCGTAAATCACTTTCTTATTCGCGAATTGTATTTCATGGGCGATTGCCCGATTCCTTCCTCCACTTAGGTGAATAACATGAGACTGTGTAATGAGCAAACCAATCAAATCCTATTTAAGGAAGGCGATAAAATGCACGATCAAATGTTGAGAAATTATGTACTCGGTACCGTTGAACCAGTCGTTCGGTATGGTTTATATGAAATGAAATACACGTCAGTCGCTCATTCCATGTTCGAGATTTCCGCCATCACATTTTTGATGGGAAGAGGTTATGATTTTCCTAACGCAAGGCGTATTGTCGAGTCTTGGGAAGTTAATGAATCTTTCCCTCCTTATCAAATCACGCCCGGATTTTAATGAAGTGGAGGAGATCCCCGTTAGTCAATTGGGGATCTCCTTTCCGTCAGATGATCTTTAGAGCACAAAAGATCTGGAAATGATGACAAGAAGAATAAAGAGTACCAATATTGCACCGGTTGATGTGTACAAACCTGCTCCAGCGACATGGCTCATCGAAATCACCTCTTGTTTGTTGTTATTTTTAACGTGCACGACAATGTATGCAGATGAATTACAGAATTCCTGTGCTATCGTCCAATTAGCGGTATGAGTTGCACGTTCTTACCCTTCTCACCGCAGGAGGGGCACGCTGATTTCGCAGCTTCGCTATTTTTAACTGGGGTACAGCAAACCACGATTTATCCATCCGCTAAATATTAAATTCACTTTAACCGAGTACAAAATGCACAATTGATTCCCGTCAAGATTCATGACGTTCCGAGTTTATCCGGTAATCACGTCTCGATTTTTTCCATCGAAGAAAAGCAACCATCACAATAAATAGGTTCATGGTAAACCACACAATCGCAAGCAACCAGTTGGAGTAGTTGGGCACACTAGTCTCCTTGATTGGTGCCTTTTCTATAACTATCGGTTCTATAGTTGTTGCCGGCACAGCGGGCTCTTCCTTCTCAACTTCTGGTTCGATCGGGGAAATCTGTAACAACTCGAATCCGTAATCCAATAAATGTACGGCATCATCGTATACAGCCTCGCTGGAATCTCCCTTTAGCAAGACCACAATCAGTTCGTTTCCGTTTCGTTCCGCCGACGCGACCAACGTATTTCCGGACTGGTCTGTGTATCCGTTCTTAACCCCAGTAGCACCTTCATATCGCCACAGGAGTTTGTTATGATTCACCAGCTCCGAATCCCATTCTTCCCCATCCCAGGGGAGCGTCTTTGTAGCAACAATCTCGCGAAACACGGAATTGGCCATTGCGTACCTAGTAATAAGCGCCATATCTATTGCTGTTGTATAATGCTGGGACTCGTGCAACCCATGCGGGTTCGTAAAATGGGTTTGTTGCACACCTATTTCCTTAACAAATTCATTCATCCGATCAGCAAAATTACGCTTTGAACCGTCAATATGTTCTGCAATCGCTGTTGCTGCATCGTTTCCTGAATTCAAAAGAAGTCCATAAAGAAGCAGTTTCATCGATTTCTGCTCGCCTGGCGACAGATACACCCTTGTCCCCTCTTCATAGCGTGCTTCTTCCGAAACGGTGACGATTTCTTCCAGTTCTGAGATTTCCAATGCAACGATGCCCGTTACAATTTTTGTAATGCTAGCGGGGTACATTCGCTCCTTTGCCGCTTTTTCAAATAAAATCGTTCCCGTTTCCTTTTCCATGATTATCGCCGATCCGCTAGATATTTTTGGTGCGACGGGAGCTTCTGCTGCTGTAACCGAAATGGCATTGCCGAAAACCGCAGCACTAACGATAGCGAAAATAAGTAACATACGTAAAAACATGATGTGATCTCCTTATGATAAACACCCACCGATCATCCCGTTCATCATGACCAGGATGCCAATACACGACACCGTGAAGGCCCTTCTGCTAACCGCTCTAATTCGAATCGGTTCTTCAGGTACCAATAAGTGCTTAATTCTATAATTCACTGCATAATCCGCAAAATGTACGGCGGAGGGTAATGAATCGTTTTCTTCGTTACAGCGTATCATCTTCAACAAAGCGCTTCCTAACGACTGTAAGTCACCCGTCTGATCAAGTGCATAACGGTCGGCTTCGATTTCCGTCCAGCACTTATAGTAATGCTGAACTTGCCGAAATATGGGCAAATAGGAGAAGCCTTCGGCAAATAATGTAACTATGAGTAACTTTACAGGGTGGAACCTATTGCTGTGATACACCTCGTGAAAAATAACAGCTTTCAATTCTTCTTCTGATAAATTTGATACCATCGCTGACGATAGCGCAATTTTGGGTTTCCACATTCCAAATACAAAGGCAAACCACGTTTGATGTTTAACGACAACAAGGCTATCGTTGCTGAACTGTTTCCTTATTTTCTCCGTTAAAAGACAATCTTCCGCGAACCTCAGATCATATAGCCAACTCCTATGTTGCTTCCATTGTCTGTACAGGCGTATACCCATTTTAGCGAACGTATAAGCTATAAAGATATCAAACAACACTGCGGTTACGATTGGCCGCTGAAGTAACCCCTGAACAGCAGTTAAGCAATACTGTACAATATTCCATCCTGCATCTACATCCCATATTTGATGAACGATAAATAAAATCATCTGTGATAAAAGGAAAAAGCCTAGTATAACAACACTAATGAAAGTTACTCTGTAACCCGCAAACCGCCTCATTTGGAAGACCTGCTTTTCAGCGACGATAGCTTTTCCTCTAATTTTGTAATCAATTCCGGATCTGCCTGTTCTAATGCATCAAGCATGTGAGGCACGACATATTCTCCATATTCGTTCATCAGACCTTGCGTAATGGACCTTGTTTGTTCCAGAATAAACTCATCTTTATTTTGTACTGGGAAAAAAATTGAAGCTCGTCCTCGACCGCTACCTTTTTTTTGCTTTTTCAAATATCCTTTCAATGAAAGGCGATTCATGACAGTCATTACCGCATTAAAAGAGATGGGGTTTTCAGCGCTTAATTCCATCTGCATTTCCTTCGCCGAATACCCCCCTTTTCTCCAGATCAGTTCCATAATTTTTGCTTCCAAGGGACCGAAAAAAACATTTAACCCTTCTTCTTTTACGTTTACTCTTTTTACGGTCAAATCACATCCCCCCAAACGATAAAAATCTACAAGTTGAAATTCACCATACTACAAATTGTAGTTAATAGTGTTTAGTAGGTCAATTGTTGTATTACAAACTTAATGCTCGATGTACATTTCATGCCAGAGACTAAAAATGTATAACACCCACAGTTTTCTGGAAAAGTCCCCTCGACCGGTTAAGTGATCCTGCACCATGCGGTCAATGTACGGAAGATGGAAATACCGCGCCATGGAAGGCATTAGTAATTGCTCACGGATGACGGACATCCTTTCTTTGTTACGAAGCCAATCTCGGAGCGGAACCGGGAAGCCCAGTTTGGGGCGATTCACTACAAAATCCGGTACTACACCTTCCATTGCCTTTCGAAAAGCTAACTTTGTTGTCCCTTTCGCAATCCGGTAGTGAGCCGGTATTCGTTTAGCTGCCTCAAACACTTCTTTATCAAGGAAGGGGACTCGTAATTCTAGCGAGTGTGCCATGGTCATTTTATCGGCTTTCATCAGGATGTCCCCGGTTAACCATAAGTTCAAGTCAATGAGCTGCATCCGGGTAACCGAATCATGGTGAACCGATTCTTGGTAAATTTTTTTCGTAATATCGCTTGGCCTTCCCACTTTATGAAACCATATCTCCCAATTCGTAAGTAAATCCTGCTTCGCATCTTCATGAAAAATATTCGCATTGCCAAAAAAGCGCTGTTCAAGAGGCGTAAACGCTCTTATTAAATAGTTTTTCCCTGTAAACGACCATGGCGCACTGGTTAGGATGTTCTTCATCATTTGTTTCCACTCCGAAGGAAGCCAACTTAACGCTCGCAAAGAGTTCGGCTCTCGGTAAATGCGATACCCGCCGAACAATTCATCGGCACCCTCACCCGATAGGACAACAGTGACATGCTCTTTAGCCAAGCGAGCTACATGGTACAGTGCGACAGCGGCCGGGTCCGCCACCGGATCGTCTTGGTGCCAAACTGTCTTTCTTACACTTCCGAAATACTCTTCTTCTGAAATAATGTGATCGTAGTGATCTGTCCCCAATACGGAAGCTGTTTTTCCTGCAATAACGGTCTCATTGTTCGAGCCCTCAAATCCTACAGAAAAGGTTCGAATCGACTCGAAGGAATTCATATGGGCCGCTATCGCTGAAGAATCGATGCCGCTAGATAAAAAGCAGCCTCGAAGTACGTCGCTTTGCATATGAAATTCAACGGAATTGCGCAAAGACTCACGAATATCTTCGATATAGTCGTTCATGGATCGTTCGGATGGTTCAAAAATGGGTGACCAGTATTTACTTACTTGTACCCTCCCATCAGAATCTACTCGCATACAATGCCCTGCCTGCAATTGATGCACGTTCGAAAACATTGTGTTGGGCTGAGGGACATATTGGAAGGTCAAATACGCAACCAAGCTTTCCATTCTTACTGTTTTGTTCACTCTCCCGCTAGCAATGAGTGCTTTGATTTCGGAAGCAAAAACGAACCCCTCTTGATCTAAAACATAATAAAATGGTTTTATCCCGAAATGATCACGTGCAGCAAATAATGTTCGTGTTCGAGAATCCCAAATCGCAAAAGCAAACATACCTCTCAAATAATCGACACAGTCTCCCCCATACTCTTCATAAAGATGTACAATCGTTTCGGAATCGGACTGGGTAGAAAACCGGTGTCCCTTCTCGATCAACATACTCCTTAACTCTTTGTAATTATAAATTTCTCCGTTAAAAACCAACCAGACTGTTCCATCCTCATTCGAGCAAGGCTGGCGCCCTTCGTCAATATCTATGATCGACAACCTTCGGAACCCTAAGCCGATCTGACCATCGAAGTGATAAGCCACGTCATCCGGTCCCCGATGCATAATGGTTTCTGTCATGTTTCCCAATACTTCCGTTTCTGCTTTCCCTTCACCAAAATACATCAGCCCTACAATCCCGCACATGTTCACTGTCCTTCCTGGTTGATTACTTCATGAAAAAGAATAATGAAACAATCATGCCACTACACATTGTAGTATATTTATTATAAGAGATCACACGTGTTCTTCCTCTTCTACACTTCGAGTTTCTTATATAGTTTAATGAACCCGTATATCATAATTCCAATCAGAATGATCCAGAAAACAAAGGCTAACGTTGTAATCGTCATCACACCTTCAATCATTCCAATCACGGATTATATCTCCCCATTATTTCATTTTCGAGTCACGACACTACATAGTGTAGTTTTTGTGCGATGACTCGTCAATCTATGGATTGCGGCCGCTTTTTAGTCAACCTCATTTATAAAAACCTTATCCGATCAAGCCCGTGATGCCGGAGAACAGATTTGAGAAAAAGTCCCCCATACCACGCAGCATCATTTGGAACCATCCGGCTTGTTCCACGTCCTCCGCTACAACGAGCGGGACCTCATAATCGCTGCCTTGATAGGTTACCGTTACGCTACCCACTTGAGCCCCAGCTTGAAGAGGGGCAACCAACTTCGACTCTTCGAACAGTTGATATTTCGTCGTCCTCGTGCCCTCTTCACCCTTCCTACCCACAACGACAAGCCCTTCGCCAATCAAGACCGGGGCTTCCCGATTCACTGCATTGCGAATCTGAATCGATGGGAGGTCGGGTAATTCTGTCTTTGCCGAAAGAATTGTTTTAACTTCAAAATTGTTAAACCCATAGTCAAGCAGTTTTCTAGTTTCGTTAAACCGTGCGCTTATCGAATCCGCGCCCATCACGACACTCACAAGACGCATACCATCCTGCTCCGCCGTACCTGTAAAGCAGTAACCGGCCGAATTTGTATTGCCGGTTTTCAACCCGTCAAGCCCTTCATATGCAAATTGTTGTAAGCTCACGCTATCCTTATTTCCTTCGACCATCCAATTCCAATTGACCATCGGCTCAGCGTCGGTTTCTTCGAACTTCAGTTGTGGGATCTTTGTAAATTCGAGCACTTCCGGATATTCCGTAATAATCGCTCTCGCGAGAATAGCCGCATCCTTGGCGGACATGAGCGTTTCACCCTCGATGGCAGGTTCTTCGACCATGTCGTCTCTCTCCAAACCCGTGGAGTTAATAAAACGAGCACCTTCCGACATGCCAAGCTCTTTCGCCGTCTCGTTCATCAGTTTCGCAAATCCGTCCTGTGTCCCTGAAATATGTTCTGCCAACGCAATAGCGGCGTCGTTGCCGGAATAAATGGATAGTAACTCGAACACTTTGCGAAGAGGGTAGGTCTGTCCTTCCGCCATTAGCTGTCCCGAACCGATCGCATCCGCTGCGTTCTTCGACGTCATCACCATGTCATCCCAGCTGATCTTCCCGGTCTCAATCTGTCTCATAACCAAGTACTCTGTCATCATCTTGGCCATACTCGCAGGAGGTCGCGGTTCATTCTCGTTAAGACCATATATGATTTGTCCTGTCGTCAGTTCCATCAAAATGGCGGACTTCACGTTTAAACCAAGGTCAACATTATCACTCTCCGCTTCTACCTTCTGGGGAGATAATATTAAGCCTTGAACAAACAAGGCGCATAATAATATGAAGACAGCTCGAACGGTACGTTTCCGTAACATTATTCCTACTCCTTTAATAGTCTATCGCGATGCTGGGTTTCTCGCCCAAATAACAACAAAAGAGTCCAATGACAGGTCATCACCAAATTATACACTTGATTCACACTACAGATTGTAGTCCTATGTGTGCGATGAGGTCAAATTCATAATTTATTTTGGGGTGTCACTCTCTCACTAAGCACACGAATGGTTTCGATATCCGAGGAAGTCGATAATATGAATGGTTCCGTGTATGGCTCCGGTCCTTTTCCCGTAATCACGATCCAATCTCCTTTCTTGACAACCTCCCACGCATGGGAGATGGCCATCGTGCGATCTTCAATGACTTCGCAACGTCCACTAAAGCTTTGGTAACTTTGTAGAATCTTCTCCTTGGGAACGCCATTACGGTCGTCAAATGTAAGAATTGTCTTACCACAATAACGATTCGAGATGTTCAGCATGACGCCCCACTTCGAATCGTCCTTGTTTCCGCGAAACCCAAATATGTGTAAGATCCGTTTAGGTTTCATCGCTCGTATTGTCTCAAGGCACTGGAGCAACCCATCGGGAGTATGTGCATAGTCAACAACGACCACTGCTCCGGAAGGATGTTCAAACTTTTGAAAACGCCCCGGGACACCGGGAAAAGAGGCGATTGCTTCGGCGATTGTATCATATGGAATTCCCCTGCGTCTCGCCAGCAGAACGGCTCCGATCGAATTCCATACGTTATAATGCCCCGGAATCGGCAAATGGAGCGTATATGGTTCCCCTTGTTCGCGAAAATGAATTATCGGTTTCATTACATTTTCGACGCCGGTTACCTGAATTGTATCCTCGGTGCGGAGTCCCACAGTGGATACCGGTATGTTTCGCTGTATCAAATCATCTCTTAGTTTCGTTCCCCAGACGGAGTTCGTATTTACAATCGCTTCCCCCCACTCTTCAGCAAGGAGAACAATCTTCCTTTGGATTCAAAGTATTTCTCAAGCGTTCGATGAAAATCGAGATGTTCATGGCTAAGGTTTGTGAACAAGGCGTAATCGAATGAAACTCCATCCACCCGGTGTTGTGCTAACCCGTGAGAGGACGCTTCCATGACTACATACTCATCATTACTTTCAGCCATCCATCGCTGTAATTGAACCGCATCATAAGTCGTCATTTTTGATGGAAGCGACTTCCCATTTACATAACGTTCAACGGTTCCAAATAACGAACAAGAATGTCCGGCATATTCGATTATATGTCTTATCATGTGAGCCGTTGTGGTTTTTCCGTTTGTCCCTGTTATTCCAATCACCGTATGATTAGACGAAGGATTTCCATAAAATTCGGATGCCAGCTTTGCCAATGCAAGTCTCGCGTTACGCACGCGAAAATATGGAACCGGCAATGAGTTCATTTCTTTCTCACCTATAATCGCAACAGCACCGGCAGCCAATGCGTCTTGAATATAACGATGACCGTCAGAAGCAAAGCCGCTGATCGCGAAAAATAAATCACCTTGTCTCACTTCCGCGGAATGAAACGTAATGTTGTCGATCTCTTGATCTTCCACGACTGGCACTGGAATGGTTAATTGTCCCAAAAGCTTGGATAGCTTCATCTTGAAACCCCTTCAATGATGTCAAATTACACATTGTGTCCTTAACATATAAAACACCAGCCGCTGTAAGCGGCCGGCTTGGGTTCTGTTCAGCTTTATAACATATTGCTATGGTCCATGTTATCCATGTTATCCATATTTTCAGTATTATTTTCAGTTTCTCCACTGCAAGCTACTAATATCAAAACTAAGGAAAACGTGAAAAATAAAATCAATAATCGTTTCATTTGCTGCGGCAATATATTCAGCCCCTTACATATGAAATGAGATCAATCATTGGTCATCAACTGTCACAAATTATATACTACATTTCGTAGTATGTCTAATGGACGAATGGCACACGGCTCTTGCCAGCTCGGAGCTTATTCACTTTCCGAATAACGGTCCGGCAGGGGTACAAGTGATTGAACATAACCTGTCTTTTGTACCGTTCGGTTCCGTTGCCTTGGCGATTGTGGCCGCCCCCTTTTCCCACTTGGGTAAACACGCCCCGATGCTTTGGGTAGATCCTGGCGGGGTTCCGGACATTGTCAAAAATTACATCGTATCAATTCAAGTAAAATACAGGAATTCTCCCCCGAGGGACCATATAACCATGCCTGGATCACCGGGGACGAATCACTAATCCATGACGACGTTCAGGCCAACATTGACGAATGGCTTGAAATCGTGTCTCAATCCGGAGAAGATCATGGAGACATGACCGAAGACGGAAATATGTCCGATATGCCAGGTATGCAACATTGAATGGTGTTGAAACACCAAGACGCTGTCCCAGAAAAACTGTTCAGCGTCTTCGTATTTTTTATAAAACGCTTCCGCCAAAAATAAACCGATACTCCCAATGATCATCGCCGATCGTATCGATACGAACTCCGCCTGAATCTTTAGAATATGTCTGCAGGATTTTGCCATCCCCTAAGTAGATTGCATTATGGGTAATCCGCTGGCCGCTTTTATTAATTCCTTCGTAGTCGGTTTCATCTGAGCCCTCATACGACATAAAGAACATGATATCCCCCGGCTTCAAATCTCTCCAGTCGGTCGTCGTCTTCCCAATCGAGCGAACATAATCCGCTTGCGTGCGGGAGTTGGACGTAAGTGTAATTCCGGCTCCGTCTTTATAGGCTTGTCTTACGAAATCTGAGCAATCGAAGGTACGCGTGTTGCTTCGGCTTGAACCGAATTCATAAGGTGTTCCAAGATATTTCATTCCGGCGTTAATCACTTTTTGTACGGATGCACTTGGTTTTGTTCCATTTGGTTTCGTCTCTGTCGGTTTCGTCTCCGATGTCTCCACATTACCTTTTATATCTATGTATTTACTGGAAGATGAAACATATCCCACCTTCCCTTTCGAATCTTTCACTTTCAGCCAGTAGCTATTAACTTTTTCAAGGATCGACACCTTTTCACCAGTTCTAAGATACCGGATTTGATCTCCATCCACCGATGGTTCTTCTCTAAAGTTTACAGTCCGTTCAACCACGGCAATCGCTGCGGATCCACTGGAAGCAGTCGTTCCTGAGCCATCTTGAATATCTACGTATTTACTGGAGGAAGAAACATACCCGACAGTACCTCTGGAATCCTTCACTTTCAACCAGTAGCTATTAACCCTTTCAAGGATCGATACCTTTTCACCAGTTCTAAGATAACGGATTTGATCTCCATCCACCGATGGTTCTTCTCTAAAGTTCACTGTACGTTCGACCTCGGCAACCGCAGCGGACGCGTAAGGAGTAATGGCTAACGATCCGCCGAATAAAACCGTTGACGTCACTACGATATGTAGTATTTTGTTTTTGTTCATAATAGCCTCCATATCTTTGTGAGATAAGGCTATTATAAATGAATGATAGTAGCTTGTATGCCAGTAAATATAACCAAATAAGAAGAGAACCGAAGTTGCCTTGGCTCTCTGAAGGAGATTAATTTAATGGATTCCATGTCTGACCGTTATCCGTACTTTCGTATGCGGTAAACTGATTGGTAACGATCAATAATTGATTTGGATTTTGTTTCGATGCTTTTATTCCAAGCGGCATCTCATCTTTTAGCTCAAGATCCATTGGCGACCAATCCTTCCCATCGACTGATCGATACATGCCGCTTTCAGTTAATGAAATGATCTCGCCGTTAACTCTGGTCAAAAGCCCATAGGTTGGTTCTGAATTCAACGTTTCAGTGGAATTTAGTTCCGTACCTAACCTATAAAGAAATAATCCCTCCTCCGTACCCACCAACAGAGAGTTTTCATTGACCGGGCGGTTGGCCGGAACCGCAATGGTATACGCTCCCGCGGACACCTCTCCAGCCACTGACCACGTTCTGCCTCCATCTAACGATTCGTACACGTTGTCGCCTTCCTGATTGATGAATACGAAAAGGTGTTCCGGGTTGTTCGGATCGGTGGTCAGCAAATGAGCATCCGGCACATTCGGTTTCGGTTGGTTCGGTACTCCGTTTTCGAAAGCGGTCCACGCCCCCCCTCCATCCGATGTTCCCGCGATAAACCCATGTCCAGAGGCAACAATTTTATTCGGATCAGACGAGTTAATTTCTAAACCCATAATATCATTGTCTCTTAAATCCTCCACTGCCCTTCTCCATTTACCGTCTGATAACTCGTATATCCCTGTGTGCGTCCCCATCCATACACTATTCTCATCAGGAGAATACGTAAACGTATGAGGATGCGTGGACGCCGGATCGAACTCATCCGAATTCGCTTCATCCCAACGATCGACGATCCCCCATACGCCACCGGTTACGATTATCGAAAATACGGTCAATACAATGGTTCCCGTGCCGATCTTAAACGATTTTTTCTGTGTCATAAACGCATCCCTTCATAAAAGACAGTCATAATATACTACAAATTGTAGTAAATATGCCATAGAACTTCAAACCGAACAAAATTAGCATCTGCATAAGAAGGGGAAATTATGATTAGACAACTGCAACATTTCGCACATATGATCCTAATCGTGTTCGCTCTTATCGCACCATTGATGTACTGGCAGATGTAATTTCCGAACTGACCATAAAAGCAAAAGCTGTAAACAGTTCCTTGTAACTTTCGTTACATCACAATTACTATTTTAAGTACGATAAGGGATCAACGTTCTGATTATTTACGTATACCCCAAAGTGCAGATGATTGCCTGTCGAGGCGCCGGTGGAGCCGACTTCGGCGATCTTATCTCCCGCGGAGACCTCATCTCCGACTTTTACTTTTATACCGCCTGTCCGAATGTGAGCGTAAAGGGTGCGAATCCCATTTTCATGCTCAATGATGACGCAGTTTCCAAAATCGCCATACCATTGAGCAAGAACAACGGTTCCGGATGCGGCCGCAACAATTGAATCACCGTTCGGTGCAGCGATGTCAAGCCCGTTATGATTTTTTTTCTTCCCTGTGATGGGGTGAATTCTCGGTCCCCACATCGAGGTGATTCGGTCACTGGACGGCACGGGCCAAGTCATCTGTCCTCCGGAGTACTTCACAATCTTTTTCTTCGGTTTTTTCTGTTGGTTTTTCAATTCCGCTTGTTGTTTTACTAGCTTCCCTTGTTGGTCTGCCAGTTGGAGGATTTCCTTTTCATGTTCTTCTCGGATTTCCTCCAATTGCTCTTCTTTGGTCTCCAACGATGCAATGGCGACTTGTTTATTTTTTTGCTTGCCCTCAAGCTGCTTCCTAATTTCTGATGTTTGCACGACCAAGTCATTGACGTAACTTAATTGAGCTTCTACATCCTTCTTTTTATTCTCCACTTCCTGCCTATCTATTATATTTAAAGCTAGCAGTTGCTTGTCCTGTTTCACAATCGATTGGATTGCCGATACACGATCGAGAAAATCCATAAAACTGGTTGAACTTAATAAAACATCGAGATAACTGACAACACCGTTCATGTATAACAGCCTTATTCGATTATTTAACAATGCTTCTCGTGTTGAAACTCGTTCTTCAGCTTGTTCTAGAAGCCCCGTCGTGTATTTAAGATTCTCCTCAACTTCCTTTACTCGATTCGATAATTGCAGTAATTTTCGGCTAGAAGTATCAATGTCGCTTTGGATTTGTTGAATTTGATCCGCGTATTCTGATTTTTGTTTCTGAATTTGTTCCATCTCAGATCTAGCTTTGTTGCCAAGACGTTCAGCCTCTTTGAGCTGTTTCTTCACTTGGTTTAACTGTTGATCAATTTTATCTAACTGCGTATCTGCCAGTACGGTAGGTCCTCCCGATAAAAGCAAACTGATAACGACGCAAGTCAACAATTTTTGTTTCATGCTTCACTTCCTCCAAAACTAGCTCAATCGTTGTGACGATCATACCGCTATGTTACACTACTTAATGTAGTATACACGTTAATGGAGTGAAATGAAATGATAGATTATCAAAATCGCTGGTATCTCGGTGCAGTGTTAATAACGCTGTTTATCGGAATCATCAGCGCCATCATTTACTACAGCTATGCGCGAAATGAAGAGGTGCCATATGTCCGCATGATTACAATAGAACAGCTTAATGAGATGGTGGATGAAGACCAAGGAATCGTCATCGTTGATTTAAGAAGTCCGGATTCCTTTCGACAAGGAAGAGTTTCGGGTGCAGTCAATATACCAATTGACCAATTTGATGCTCATGTAAATGAGCTTGTGAAAGAGGAAAAAGTCATTCTATTATCCCTTACCGAAGAAATCAGTTTGGAATCTGGGAAGATGCTTCTGGAACGAGGCTCTAAAGAAGTTTATGTACTCGAAGGCGGGATTGCCTCATTAGGGAATTAGTTTTACATAAATTGGCGAATAATACATACCGAAATACGGAGTATCCATTATAATTTGTTCGAGGTGATTGATGGTATGTCCCGCAAACACCTTATATTGCCCGTATTTTTGCTCGGAGCAGTTGTAGGAGGCTACATCGCCTACAATGTCCCTTTACGCCCCCCGACAGAAACGGGAGCGGTTGAGAAGCCATCCGATGAACCGTTGGAGGCGGCATTTAATACAGAAGATGATATCATTCCTGCTTCCAAAAATCCGATTCAATTCGACCGGCAGGAAGTCCCTTCACCTGAAACTCCGATCAAAAAAGACACTGCCCTACTCGATGCTCCGATCATAGAACAGCTCCCGGAATTTCGAAACGGCTGCGAGGTCGTGTCGTTAACGATGCTCCTACAGTACTACGGAATTGATAAGAACAAGATGGAACTCGCTGAAGAGATGAAGAAGGATCCCACGGAAAGAAAGGAATCCGCCGATCGAATAATCCTGTATTGGGGTAACCCAAACACAGGGTTTGTGGGGGATATAACAGGGAAAACGAAAGGATATGGCATCTACAACAGGCCCTTGTTAGAATTGTTGGAGAAATATATACCCAGTGCCCTTAATTTAACAGGGAGGTCGTTCGACGAAATCGAACGTTCTATTTCGGATGGTCGCCCTGTTGTTGTTTGGACGACCGTATCGTTCGAAAAGCCTCGAGAGGATCAATGGTTAACATGGGATTCTCCCCAAGGAGAGGTTCGCGCAACCTTCCAAGAACATGCCGTCCTATTAGTCGGTTACGATA
Source organism: Paenibacillus antri (assembly GCF_005765165.1). Taxonomy (NCBI): domain Bacteria; kingdom Bacillati; phylum Bacillota; class Bacilli; order Caryophanales; family Paenibacillaceae; genus Paenibacillus; species Paenibacillus antri. The sequence goes on from NZ_VCIW01000017.1 coordinate 42,629, forward strand.
ATGATTACGTATATGTGAACGATCCGTTATCAGGCAAGAAACAACTCAAACTTGAAAAACGCACTTTTTTACCGAGTTGGGAGGCGCTCGGTAAACAAGCCATCTCTTATTCATCTGCCCCTGTTGCAGATCGTACTCGTTGACGGACACCAGATAGAGCTACACCTAAAATGGCAAAACTCAATGCCACCCATTGAGTCAATGACAATCCAAAGAATTGAAAAAGCTCAGGTTGGAAAAAGGAGACGATAAACATTCCGACGCCTAGGAGCAACATCGCATCCGCTGCAACGATTCCTTGTCCAATTTTCGATAATGGTCTTTTCAAAGTCCAGATTAAGACGGTGAATGATGCGATGATCATATATACATTAATTGGATGGTAGCGATATGCGCGATCGGTGATCGTAATCCCCCAGGGCAGGCTTGTCTGGACTCCGTATCTCCACCCCAATACATTAAATACCGTAATTGAGGCAATCAACCCTAAAACGACAAGATCGGCAAACAACCATCCATTCATGTTTTGCTTTCTTAATCCCCTCATTACATACATCGCGGAAATGAAAAATCCTAGCCAAAGCCCTTCTCTTGTGCCAGGTATAATGAGAAAAGAAACAGGGCTCCTCATAATTTCAGGGAAGTTTGTAACAATAGGACTTACTTTCCATGCGATAATAACGATGAATAATGCCTGAAATATAAGATCAGAAATCCGTTGATCCCACAATCCTTTTCTTTTTGCGAAAACCTTGAGCGCCTGAAAACCGACTACCCCCGCGATGGCCCACTTCAATAATATGCCTTGTATCATAAAAGGCCCCAGTGTGATTACTTCCGGCAAAAAACGTCTCCCCCTAAGGCAAAAGTTGACGAAACTTCGATTGGAGATCGGAGGGGCTTGCCAAACCGATGACTATATCCTGAATGGTTCCATCTTTATTGATGAAGTACGTCGTCGGAACGGCTCTTGTTTGGAATAAATCGCTTACTGTCCCCTCCTTGTCCAACAATACCGGAAAAGTAAATCCGTATTCTTCTGCGAACTCAGCAGCTGCCTCGGCAGAATCCCCTTCCGTTAAGTTGACAGCCAATATTTCTATCTCTTCCCCGTATTCCTTATAAAGCTTGACTAGTTCCGGTGCTTCAATCCGGCAGGGGTTGCACCAAGATGCCCAAAAGTTAACAACCACAGGTTTATTACCTCTTATGTTGTCGAAGAAGTAGCTCTCACCGTTCAAATCTGACAACTGGAAGCCCGGAGCTTGGAACCCGATTTTGGGCAATTGTTCTTGATTGGAAGCCTTCCCGCTTTGGAACATGGCCACGCCGGCCAAAATGAGCACAAACGTTAAGATGATAATATTTTTCCTCATAATAAACAGCCGCCGATCATTCCGCTCGTCAACGCAAGTACTCCGATGCTTGAGACAGCGAAAGCAAATTTGCTAAACGCCCGGATCCGAACCGGTTCGTCGGGCACTAACAAGTGTTTGATTCGATAATTTACGGCGTAATCTGCGAATTGTGCGTAAGCGAACTGTCTCCCTTGGTTTTTATGCGAACGAACGAGCTTAAGCAAAGCGTTTCCTAGCGATTGCATATCTCCTGTAGCGCGAACCGCATAACGGTCGGCTTCAATTTCCGTCCAACATTTATAGTAATGCAGGACTTGTCGAAACACAGGTAAATAGGAAAAGCATTCGGCCAGTACCGTAAGAATAAACATTTTTAAAGGATGAAGCCTATGACAGTGATATCGTTCGTGGGACAGAACTGCTTTCAATTCATCATCGGATAAGCTTGAAATAATGGCCGAAGAAACAGCAATGCGAGGCGCGAACAAACCAAAAACGATGGCGTACATGTTTTCATCACGCACAACAACGAGTCGGTTCATTCCGAACATCTGCCTCACTTTATTCGTTGCCATAATATCTTCGGCTTTATGCAGATGGGATACCCACTGTTTGTGATGCTTACTTTGTTTAAACAATCGCAGTCCGATTTTTACGAACGTATAGACAATGAATATATTGGCTAACATCGCTAGTATTTTGGACTCGCCAGCCAGATTATTAAAAGCGTCGACGCAATACTGAAGGACATTCCATGCAACGTTCACATCCCAGATCTGGTGGACAACGAACATAGTCATCTGAGATAAGAGAAACAGGCCAAAAAAGACCGCAATCATGAATGTTACCCGATAGCTCATAACCTGATTCATGTTGACGGCCTTCTTTTGAAATCTGCGAGTTTTTCCTCTAATTTAGCGATCAATTCCGGATCCGCTTGCTCCAAAGCATCCAACATATGCGTCACAACGTACTCCCCAAACTCGCTCACAAGACCATGCGTTATCGTTTTCGTTTGGTCCGAGATAAATTGTTCCTTTTCCTGTACCGGGGAAAATACGGATACCCGGTCACGTCCTGTTCCCTTCTTTTCCTTCTTTAAATATCCTTTCTCCACTAACCGGTTCATTACCGTCATTACGGCATTGAACGATATCGGATTTTCCTCGCTGAGAACGAACTGCATTTCCTTCGCTGAATACTCGCCTTTCTTCCAAAGTAGTTCCATGATTTTGGCTTCCAAAGGTCCAAAAAAAACATTGAGGCCCTCTTCTCGAATATTGACCTTTTTAATATTCAATTTGCTTTCCCTCCACCATAGTAAAGTGAAACAACTACTCCATTATAACTTAGTACTACGAATTGTAGTACTTTTTCGCTATGCAGGTCAATTGTTAGTTAATTGAAGAGACAAATTGAAGATTGTCGCCTCCCTCATTAACAAGACGTTCACAATTGAATTTTTCGGTCTTCACACTTTCTGCACATTTGACAATTATCATACAAAGAAAGCAACAAAGAAACAAATGTGGATAGGAGGATCACACATACGATGCGGCGAAACATTTCAAAAAAGTATGCAAAACCATTGCTTGTTCTAGGTACGCTAACTGCCTCCTTGCTCATCGTTGCGGGTTGCAACACCGACAGTATGGAAGGCATGGATCATAGCAACATGCCTGGAATGGAGCAGGAAAACACGAACGATGCGGGATCAAGTGGGATGGAGAATATGGATCACAGTAACATGCCCGGTATGAGCGAAGGGGCCCAAGGGTCGGTAGATGTGCCATTTGAAGTGTTAACCGGCAACTCATTCACGCTAACCGCTCAGGAAAGTCATTTGATGGTAAACGAAACGAACATGCGTACAGCGTGGACATTTAATGGTACGGTGCCCGGTCCCCAATTGCGCGTTCAGCTTGGCGAAGACATTGAAGTGAATCTGAAAAATGAGTTGAAGGAACCCGTTACGATCCACTGGCATGGCTTGCCTGTACCAAACAATATGGACGGTATCCCCGGCGTAACAATGAACGCCGTTCAACCGGGAGAGGTATTCACGTATAAATTTAAAGCGACCGTACCGGGTACTTATTGGTATCATTCCCATCAGAACGGCGTCGTACAAGTGGATAAAGGACTTTACGGCTCCTTCGTCGTAGAAGATCCGAACGAGCCTAAGGCGGATCGCGATTACACTCTTGTTTTGGACGAGTGGATGGAAGACGGAGAAATGGACCACGGTTCGATGGATATGGACGCTATGAACATGGAGACAGACACTGAGGCTGGCGGAAATGAAGGGCATGCCGGTATGAGTGAAATGAGCGATATGGGTGATCCGAGCGGTATGAGCGACGCTGAGATGATGCCTCTGATGTATCCGATCTTTACGGCGAACGGTAAATCTGGCTCCTCTATCTCTCCGCTTGCGGTGAAGGAAGGCGAAACCGTGCGTATTCGACTTGTAAACGCTGGTTTCTTATCACATCCGCTTTATCTCCAAGGTCACGATTTCAGAGTTGTGTCTACCGACGGACAAGCGATAAACAACCCGCCGCCTGTAGATGGGCGTTTGTTAAATATCGCCCCCGGCGAACGTTATGACATAGAGTTTATCGCCGATAATCCGGGGAAATGGGTGCTTGAAGAACGCAGCAAAAACCCGGGGGCGGGCGGTTTGGCGATTCCACTCGTATACGAAGGCGCAGAAGGAGAATTTACACGCGATACAGAGCAACGAACCGTTCTTGATTTGACCCAATACGGGGAAGCGGCTGGAGCACAGTTCTCTCTTACCGACGCTTATGATCTTGAGTATACGATGGACTTGAATACGGAAAGCGTTGACGGCCATGCGTCTTACACGATTAATGGCGAGGCGTTCCCGGAAACCGATCCGATTATGGTCAACGAAGGGGACCTAGTGAAAGTTAGACTGGTGAACAATTCTCCGGAAGACATTCATCCGATGCATTTGCACGGTCATTTCTTCCAAGTCTTAAGTCGAAATGGTCAGCCGGTTGAAGGATCTCCGCTTATAAAGGATACCATTAACATTCTTCCCGGCGAGGAGTACGTAATTGCGTTTAAGGCGGATAATACCGGCAACTGGATGTTCCACTGTCACGACCTTGGCCATGCTTCGGAAGGTATGGTTACCCAGGTTAATTACGAAGGGTTTACACCTGACTTCTCTGTTGATCCAAACGCAGGAAATCAGCCAGAATAATTCAAAGGACTACAGCCATTACTACCAATGGTTGTAGTTCTTTTTGCATTGTCCTTGAACAGCTTTTTATCTAGAGGGTCCGGATTGCAGTAATGCTGCTGATGTCCGGTAATTATGATCGCTCTCTTTAAAGGCAGCCTTTTCTGTCTGGATTGTTTTTTTGCCGTCTTCTTGGCCGGCCGAATAAACACCAATTATTGAACTAGCTTTCGAGGGAGTTTAAAAGTCATTTCATCGATTTGGCTATCTTGATCATCTCATCTCCTTCTTGGACAATTCGCCACTGCCAATCCAAGGCACCAGATTCCCCTTCTCTTATCATTCCATCAAGTGTTTAGTGAGGACCACGCGAACGAATAAAGATGCCCAAGTTAATGAATTCTAAGTATGGGAGGAATTCACGATGATGGATGACAAGATGTTGGATGGATCGATGACGATGATGGTTATGATGTGTGCCATAATGTGCATCGGGACGCTCATCCTTGTACTTGTGCTTGGAGCAACGGTATACGTCGTTGTACGTTTGCTGATGATGAAGAGCCGGGTCGTGGATCGCCCCTTGATGATGCTGAAGGAACGGTATGTCAGAGGAGAAATTAATGATGACGAATATTTGCGAATGAGAAAAGTAATCAATGATGAGAAATAAGGGAGTGCCTGCCATAGATGAGGCCTCATTTAAAAGAGTCTGACAACGAAGCCCATCCTCCCAAGTCCTTAAGCAACGCTGCCATCTGGTCTGCCTGAAACAAATCATCCACACGGTTACGCGCTCTACGTCATACACACTACAAATTGTAGTAAATATGACCATAAAGATCAAACGGCGCCGTGTTCACATCATATTCATATGTTCCATGTCCCCAGCCATCAAAATCAATCTTTTTTCAAGCTCAACCTGGACTCCGAACGAGATATCATTGTAATTTCCGATAACAAATCCGTGCATAAACGGCGGCATCGGAGGTTCAGGACGGATCGGGTTTAAAGCATGCAAATATTGCTGTATCGCTTGGGGAACTCTCGATGGTTCAATGACTAACGCTGGAGTGTGCTTTCCAATGTGCGAAAAAATAGTTCCTGCAATCGCGTGATGCCAGTTGTGGAAAGGAACAAACGTAAACGCATCTCCCCTTCCTTTCTGATTGCGATTCCATCCAAACCGAGTCGCAGGGTCGTGATAAGCTGCGAAATGTACACTGAGTTCGAACGGATCCGTCCTTTAATCCTGTTCAACTTACCTTGCGATAGTTCGCTGATCTCCGTCTCAACTCTCTCCCCTATCGTGTGACGGGATCCAATCAAATACCCGTTCCAATCCAGATGACGTTTAATCCATTCCACTGTCGCTGCGGGCAATCCTTGGCGTGTGGTAAACAGAATCGGGGTACCGGAATGCGCGGCATAACCCGGAGCAGGCAATGCCTCGCTGAACGTTTCTTCCGATACGATCATGTAGCTCTTATCAAGCGGCATGTTTGCCATTCGTGTGATTTCTTCTCGCACATCAGCTACTGCATAAGCCGTATATGCAGGATCTTGATTGCCTATACGTGCTGTCGTCATTCCTAATCGTTGGACGTCTCGCTCGACTTGCTCGGGTATAGGCCCAACCAGCAATACCTGAGCCGGGGATTGTTCTCCTGAAGGTACTAGCCGCACCAGTTCCTGTCGAGTAACGGCCGGCATGAATCGCTCAACAAATAGTATTGGAGCTCCCATAGGATGATGAATTAGCCCTGTGGCGGCGAACGCAAACCGAAAATCGTGAGCCGGGCATAAAATAACGGCCTTCGGCTTCCAAGGCACGTTCCGATCCGGAAAGCCGATTTGCGACGTATGTACCGCCAATGAAAACGGATCATCCGCGTAAACTCGTGTTGTATCAATCGTATACATATGCATCCCTCCGCTCTAATCTATTCAAGAGAAAAGGCAGAGTGAACCGTCATACATAATTATTTCAACATATGCGTAGTGAGCTGTCAGTACTTATCCTCACCCCAATCATAATTACATCGGCCAAGCATATGCATGAGAATAACCAAATAGGGGGATGGACTATATGAGTGTATGGTACGCTTTAACGTTAGGGGTTCTTTGTATATGGACTATCGGATTTATTGTTTTTTTCCGAAAACGACTCTCTTGTATGGCGGGAATGATGGCTGCGATGGCACTTGGCATGATGGTAGGACTAGGGTTCGGCGTGCTAGTGGCAAGTTGGATGCCCGGACAATTATTTCAATCTACTGTTCTAGGAATGCTGATTGGCGGACTTATTGGTGCCTTTGCGGGGTTACCCATAAGCATAATGGCTGTTCTTGACGGTTTACTTTCAGGAATTATGGGTGGAATGATGGGGACGATGCTCATCTCAATGATTCCAAGTTCCTATAGCATTCCGACATTAAAGATCGTGGCATTGTTGTGTTGTGGCGTTATCTTTTTAGTATTGCTTATGCTTCAGGGGGAAATAAAACCTGATTATCTAAAGACACATTCTTGGCTGTTCTCCAAGCCCGCTCCGATGTTCGCTGTTATTGTTGTATTACTTACGGTCAGCAATTTATCATCAGTACCACAAAGTACTATGGGGGTGGGTGAACATGCTCATCAAGATCCAATAGCACAGCACCTCCAGACCCCCGACCTCAATCAAAAAATAGTTATCGTGGCAAAGGAGTTTACATTTTCTTTGCAAAATCTGAGCGTAATTGCAGGAGAACCTTTTCAACTTATTTTGCAAAATACTGGTGAAGTTGAGCACGATTTTGAAATTGTTGGGACTAACGTCCATATTCATGCGGGACCCGATAAAATCGCAAGTCAAATCGTAACCTTGAACAAACCTGGTACATATCAGGCGATTTGCACTTTGCCAGGGCATCAGGAAGCAGGCATGGTTGCGGTTGTCCATGTCAACCCCCGTTAGATGTACGGTTAACGTATCCCTTCGACTACATCAATCAAGTGGTAAGAGTAGAACTCTAGTGGCACTTGTTTTATTGAACGTTGCGTATGATGGATACCTCAACGCGACGGTTCTGCGCACGGCCTTCCGGCGTGTCGTTAGTGGCTACAGGCTTGTTCTCCCCGTATCCGATAATTGAGAAGCGCTCCTTACCGACATCAGGATTTTCTAAAAGCACTGACATAAACGCAAGCGCTCGATCGGAACTAAGATGGAAGTTGGAAGGGAAGTTCGACGTCTTGATGGGTACGTTATCGGTATGACCTGCGACAATGACCTCATAATCCGGGTGTTGTTCTAAGAGTATTGAGATTGTGCCGGCCAACTGGCGCGATTCTGGATTCAATTGCGCGCTGCCGGAAGCGAACAGCGTGTTATCACTAATTGTGATCCTAAGCTGATATTGGTCAAGCTGGGTCTCAATCCGAGTCGTCATACCGTTCTCCTCAATATATTGATCGATTTGGCGCTTCAACTCCAGTAGCTGCACGCTTTCTTTTTGGCGCATCTGTTCATCAGTAGATTGTTCCTTCTCCTCTGCGGCACCCTCTCGTTCCACGCCGACCTCTGTGTTGGGGGGAACGGGGGACATGTTCTGGAAGAAGCTCGGCCCGCCGCTAAGCGCGGCTTGAAACGACTTTCTGATTTCATCAAATTTCTTCTGGTCGATCTGACTCGATGCGAACAGTACGATGAACATCGCCAACAGGAGTGTCAGCAAATCGGCATACGGGATAAGCCAAGATTCGTCCATATGCTCTTCATGATCATGCTTGTGCCGCTCTTTGCGCACGACTCCATCCCCTTTCAATTCAACTGCCCACTCTGTTGGCGCTCTGCGCACTGAGCCTACTAACCTTAATTCCATATAAAAACGCGACAAAATCTCGGTGAATGAGACTCCAAACATGCAGTTCGCAACCAAATCTCTAACTTTTTTATAAATGATACTACATCATGTAGTGTCATGACCATACCATTAGTTCTGGAATCAACAAAAGAAAAGTGCAACGTATCCCATTGTAGATACAGCACTTTTCTTATAACATCTTACTGAATCATTGTACCAGGTGGTGTAACATTGCCTTAGTACATCATGCCTCTGGAGCTACCATTCATCATGTTCGAACCGTTCGCTTCGCTCCCATGACATGCGTTGTACATGTCCTGCAGCTGACCTTCAGTTAATTTCGGGTGCATCTGTTTTATGAGGGGGAACATCTCCTGAAACGAATTGTCCCCGCCCGCAGCCGCAGCTGCAAACGCTCCAGTACCAACAGCTGAAACCGCAACTGTAATTCCAAGCACAACTAATATTTTTTTCATTAGCTAACGCCTCCTTGAGTTTCATCTTACAAATAAAGCATGTAGAAAGTATGTGGGCTTGAACTCCTCCAATAACAAAATGCAACCGCATTTACTCTTAATGCGGTTGCCAACCAAATATATTATGTAGTTAATTTAATTCATTCTGCTGCCTTGGCTTTAACCCTTACGCTGCTCCTGCTGTTTACGCCACCCGTACCGGGTCATTCCCCGCGGCTTGTACGTCGACAGTGTCATAATCACAAGCAACAACAACAGGCCACCCCCAGGGTGAAGGAATTGACCCCAGCCCCCCAGCCTGCCGAGATCAGTGGTGGGATCAGCCGCTGCGCTTGCCAGGTAGCTTATTGGTTCTAATTGCGATAGCAAAACTTTGAAGGCAACAACTGTCAGCATGAGTTTCGTTATGACCCAATAGTGTCGGAATAAGCCCCATGGGGTACCAAGAGACATGATTAGACCAGTTACCAGCGAGGCAGCAGACAACGGCACGAGGGCGAACCTGGCGATAGGCTCCATCGCGATAAAGGCGGCGCGCACCGTTTGTGCATCTTGGCTGGTCTGAGTTGTAACAACAAGCGCTAGGTATGCCACGACCCCGCCGATCCAGCCGACCGAGAAGGTAATATGCGCGGTGAGTGCGAGCTTACGCAGACCGGGCTTCATAGTCTTAGTGACCTCCCTCGGGAGGGGTATGCTGTTCAGGTCCGTCCCCCCCAGACATCTCCTGCTCGTTCTGCTTAGCGGGACCGAACCCTTGTTCGTGGCGACCAGGACCATGTTCACCACCGATGCCCGTGAATTTGATGACCACGACCAGCAAGATTAAGGTGATTACGATGATTCCAAACACTTTCACCCAAAGCGGTGTCCTTGGAGGTCGATCCTCGGTCGGTCGTATGTCGCCTTCACTGCCGGTATCACTGTTGGAGTATGGTGTTTTACTCATTGGGTTATCCTCCTCTTTGAAACGTCAAGCCTATTCTAAACGGAGAAAATAAAATATTTATAAATTGAAAATGAAAAGCTATAAAGCAAATCTAAAAAATTTGAATCTGAAAAAACAAAAAACCTTCAGTAACAACTGAAAGTTTTTCTGAACAAAACCTATACCGAAAGTGGAAGGGTGAACCGGATTCCCAATCCCCCGTAGTCTGAACGAAATGCGCTAATTTCGCCGCCATGATGTTCAATAATCGATTTACAGCTTGCGAGACCAAGTCCTGAACCGCCATGATTAATTTGTCTGGACTTATCCACCGTAAATAATTTATGAAACAAAGAAGATAGTTCCTGATCCGGCACTCCCGTGCCGTCGTCCTCTACCTGAAAATAGGAATGATTGCCCGAAACATAGCCGGTGAAATAAACGTTAAGCTCCTTCTTCCTGCCATATCTCACAGCATTGCTGAAAAGATTCCCAAACACGCGACGTATCATATGTTCATTTATCAAAATGAACTGATTCGGAGCGAAGGAATGCTTCCAAGTAAGCTTATAATCGAATCCTGATAATTCAGTTTCATATTCATCAGCAATATTTTCAAAAAATCTACGTGTTTCCAACGGCTTCAAATCAATCTTTTCAAGCATAAGCTCGTCCTTAGTAAACGCACTAAAAGCATTGATCATCTCTACCATATGCTTTGTTTTTTTGATGATAAGTTCATAATATTCCTGTATTTCCTTATCGGTTAGGTTCTTCTGCATGGATAGCAGCTCCACAAAGCCTGTAATAGACGTCAATGGAGTCTTCAAATCGTGAGCGATGGCTGCAATCATATCAACCTGTTCCCTATGTGCCTGATAAAGCCTTTCTTCCATCTCATTGAAATGATTGTACAATTGACCAATTTCGTCCTTCCTTCTTGATTGCAAGGAGGTCCGAGAATTCCCGATCTTTACTTTTATCAGCCTCAAATTAAGGATCTGAATCGGTTTCGTAATGTTAAAATGAAAATATATGATTAATGCAACGAACATCAAGCCCAATAGTACACTTAAAAATAAAAGCATCTTGAAATGAAGCGGACCAAACATATTTCCATGCAGCATATGTCCTACATAGAAAACGAAGAAAACGGCGATCAGTGCAAGCATCAGTATAAACATAATTACAAAAAGTAAAGGAAGCTTGATTTTCAGCTTCATGTTATTCGTTCCCTTCAGTATATTTGTATCCGACACCCCAGACTGTTTTAATAAAATCGTACTTCACGCCTAGCTTTTTTCGGATATTCTTGATATGCACCGTGACAGTGTTTAATTCTCCGTATTCGTCCCCCCAAACGTTCTCGTATATTTGGTCTCGGGTTAATACGTGATTCGGATGATTCTTCAGAAAAGATAAAATCAGAAATTCTTTCGCCGACAATTCCAATTTTTGATTATCTACGTAAACTTCAAACGTCTTTTCATTTAAGACAAGCGGTGAACTTGGAGCTTGAGTATTCGTATCCTTTTCCTGCTTGAGAGCATTCCATTCCTTATACAAGCGGTCCACCTTTCTAAAATGAGCTTTGATCCGCGAGGTGAGTTCATGAATGCTAAAGGGCTTGGTCATATAATCGTCAGCGCCTATTTCCAGTCCGATAATCTTGTCTATGTCCCTGTCTCGAGCGCTTAGCAACAGAATAGGGATGTTGTACTCGCTTCTGATATTCCTGCAAACTTCCAAACCGTTCATTTCCGGCATCATAATATCAAGAACAACAAAATCAATCTTTTTTTCTTTCATGATACGTAAAACTTCTTCTCCTGAATAAGCAGGTATCGCATGAAATTGTTCGAACTTTAAACTTTCAGTGATTAGCTTCACGATATCTCGGTCGTCATCGGCAACCAAAACCGTCTTATCCATTGTTTCACCAACTTATAATTTTTCATTTATGCTTTGATATTAACAAAGGTGTCCGAATTGATGAAACATATTTCAACTCTGTAGATCATTTTTCATCGGGTAAGAAAAAGGAGGGGACCATTACGTCCCCTCAACAACCGCTTGATTTAGTATGCAACTCGTTTGGCCCAAAGGAAGTTCTTTCTCCAAAATGGGATGTTAATACTTCTGTATTGAACTCCGTCCTTCGGCTCATTCAACGCATGGATCATCCTTCCGTTCCCTATGTATATCCCAACATGACCAGGAATGTTTTTAGACTTAAATCGGCCTGGGATATGGAAGAACAATAAATCTCCTTTACGAAGCGATCTCCTGCTAACGGTTTTCCCCACCTTCCCTTGGGCACGAGCTGTGCGGGGGAGTTTAATCCCATGTTGGGCAAACACATACTGGGTGTATGACGAACAATCAAAAGTACGATCGTCCGGATATTCACTTCCGAAAACGTATCTCACCCCAAGGTATCTCCTCGCTGTACGAAGCATATTGTTGACGCTAATATTCTTTAACGCCTGAGCTTGTATATTTCCGTCTGTGACGCCAGCATCGTCCATGAAATCGACATTTCTCAGCGGGTCTGTGGGATCATCCGCAAATTCGTAAACATCACCGTACAAGGGAACATCTGCGTTTTCTTCGAAGCCCTCTTCCCCTACAGGTGCAATTTGTATCTGTCCATCCATAAACTTATAGGACATATCTTCACCAAAAAGGTCGCTGACTGCAGTAATGGGGAGGTACGGCTTTCCCTCGATCATCTTCGGAGCATCGCTTAACGAAAAGGGTTCCCCTTGTTTCAGGGCTTGTACCTGATCCATTTGTATTTCGTACTCTACACCCGTATCCCCGATGGAGTACTTCCCATTTTTGTTGGCCATTTGATAACCCAGAACAGATATCAATTCCTGAAGTTCAACATACTCCTCGTTTTGTTGTGTGGTTGTCGAAATGGTAGCTCCTGCGTTATTGACATTCTGTGTTTGAACGTTGGACCGATTTTTCATGTCATTGGCGTTTGTCGAAGGTTCTTGCGCCCCGTTCTCATTACAGCTAGTCAGTAAGATCGCACCAGCGGTCAGCAATTTAACAATCCGTATTTGACTGGATCCCATTTTTGTTGCCCCCCATTTGTTTTCCTTATTTTCTTCTTCCCTTGTCCAATCCATTCAAATAATCTCTGCTAATGAAAAAAAGCTATCCGCTGCCATATTTCGTGGCCTTCGGATAGCTACGCTACTTCTCAACGTACTGCAATGCACTGAATAACCAACATTTACCAAATGGTTGTGTTGTTTTTCTAGAGCTCTACCCTTCTCATTAATTAGCCTTCTTTTTTTCAATGCAATATCGAATTTTATCAACAGTGTTACATTTAAAGTATCTCTTTTTTCTCCCATCAGCAAAATAAATAGTTAAATCAGCATTTATCTGGTGCTTTTTCAAGACCGCATGAAGCCCCTTTTCACCAATCCTTAACAATGTACAGACCTCGGCAAAATAATAACCTCTCTTTTCTTGACGATCATTTCTAAGCAAACTAATGCACTCAATCACTTCACTTTCTAAGTACAAGTTGTCCGCTAATGTTCCAAATCCGCTCATGCAGAAAGGATTCAACAACCCTCTCCTTGTAAATTCGAGGATCTTTATAATTGATAGCGAAAATTTATTGTAACCGTAAATGAGTTGGCGAAATGGTGTCCCTACAACGTTTTGATTGCTCACTTTTCCACGAAATTCCTTCAATATATTATCCACCTCAAGCACATCAAAGACGGCATACTGCCTCGTATTGCTGCATATAGGCGTGAGCATTCCTGAGGTAATGAGCGCTTCCACGGAGGTAACATGAATACCTAGTAAAAGTCCAACCTCTCTCTTTGTGAGGAGTGCATGCTCGGAAGTTATTGCTTTGTTCAACGAATTGCGATTAATTAGATACTTACCCTTTCCGCCCTCTTTAACAAGTATTTTTAGACTTCCGGATCTAGCAATCTTTAATAGTTTATCATTGCTCACTCCGGTAATTGTTCTTGCCTCCTCCTTCCTAACGAAATTTCTCTTTTCCAAAAGTTCAGGACTCGTCTTAAAGATGGAAAAGTCCCTCCTAATTTCGCCTGCATCTATTTTTTTGATTACAAATGAACAGTACGTATCTCGAATAGGCCTAAATCTTTCGTTTTCAAACATCCGTTCATAATTTGCTTTATGCATATACATAACTTGACCCGATTTAATCTCAAAGAATTTCGATAAAACCATGTTATAATTTTCAGGGAAGTTGTTGTACATCCAAAATACATTTGCAAATGCATTTGATATTCCGCTACTGCACTGCTTTTTCCCGTCGCGATTGTAAAAACTGGATATGAGTTGCCTGCAGCCCAAAAAGTCTGGCAGTCCCTCCAGCAGATATAGGGAGCAGTGAGCTAGCTTTAAGTATTCATCGATAGAAAACTTAAATGGTAGCGTAGAACCACCTTCGAATATCAACTTAAATAATTCCTTTTGAGACTCCAAATACATCTTGTTGTAAGGCAATACCAACGTCGACTTAGTGAATGAATTACAGCAATTTGGACATTCTCCTGAATGAAAAGCTTTCGCCGAAATATCTCTGTTACAACTTGCACAGGAATCGATTAACATGATGTCATGAATATTGCACATGTTCAAGGGGAGCAGCGTCCAATGAATTTTATGAAAGTACTTTTCCTGTATACAAACAGGGCAAAACTTGACCTTATTTCGTTGTATGATCGTTTTGCTCATGTATTGAGGAATTCTACCCGAAGTTTTAAGTGAAATATGATTATAGAATTCCTCCGGTTTTTTCATTACCAACTTTCCTAACTCGGTGATTGATTCAGTGCTTAGCTCGCTGTTATTAATCTGGGTGGTTGTAGCGCGAATGATCGCGCTTATAGTAGAAATATTAGGATAGTGGTTCAATTCTGATAAACGATAGATATAGCTTGACATACTTTCTCCTCGTTGAATCTCCGGTCGCTTTGGGAGCACTTCCATGATCAATTCCCTTTCCTCCGGTATTGCAATCGTTTTTGTTTCAAATGGTTAATCAATTGATAATACTCCAAATGGTTACCGGGATTCTGATCATTAGGGTTTACCTTATATGCCAAACTTAAAGTCCCATCCTTTATCGGCAAGAGAATGTACTCGTCCGACCAGACATCCATAAAGATGGCAATTTTCCACGGCTGAACTCTTGCCTTAAGGAACCATTGCTCTTTTAACGCAGTTTGACAACTGTAAATTTTCCCCTTATATGAGATTCCTGCCCCGGTGACGTTTGCTTCGGCCGGTTTCAAAATGTCCGGATTTTCCTTCATCCTAAACACCCTCCTAATTCTATTACTATTACTTTGCCCATTTTCTATTAAAAATAATACTAATAGATAGTATTTTTATAATTTTGCTAACTATACGACTGTGTTTTGTTCTTCCCTGGTTGACTACACTTTTAATTAAGAGGTGTATTCATGCCAGAAAATGTACTCGTTTTATTAGGCAAACGCATACGCGATCTAAGGAAAGAACAAGGGTTGTCCCAAGAACAACTTGCCGAACTCTCAGGCTTTCATTACACCTATATTGGTGCAGTCGAACGTGCAGAAAAGAATATAACTGTAATGAACGTATCTAAGATTGCTGCAGCATTAGCTGTGAGTGTTTCCGACTTGTTTTCGTACTCGAAAATAAGTGACACGACACAGAACAAGTCAAGAGATATCGAGGACATCGTTCAGTTACTTCTAAAATCCGATCACCAGCGAGTACGTAAAATCAAAAACGTTATTCTTCAGATCCTTGACGAAGATTAAAAACGGATGTGGCAACTTAGCCACATCCGTTTTTTTAAGACGCTGTCTTTTTTCTTTTTTTTGGCTTCTCCGTCTTCTTCTCGTTCTCCTGAATACTCGCTTTTAGAGCTTGAACCAGATCCAAAATCTTTTCAGTACTTGATTTCGATTCCACGAACACCACTTGTTGACCGGCCACCTTCTGCTGGATCGCATTTTGTAGTCTTAATCGGTATTCGTCTTTGAACTTAGAAAGGTCAAAAGATCTGCTCATCTGTTTAATGAGCAAGTTAGCCAACTTCAACTGATCCTCGCTTACCTCTTTATTGTTCTCTAGGTTAGGTACATGCTCAATCTGACGAACCTCATCGGAGTAATATGCTGTCGTCAGGACCAACCCGTTTTGAAGCGCCTGGATAAGTGCCACACTGCCTCTCGAGCGGATCGTGATAGTGCACACAGCTGCTTTCCTCGTCCCATTAAGAGCTTGTACGAGAAGCTTATATGCGTCCCCTCCAAGTACATCCGGGCCAACATAATATGACTTTTGAAAGTAGACTGGATTAATGTCCCCTAGGTTTACGAATTCGTGAACCTTGGCTTCTTTGATCTTCTCGCCGGCAATAACATCCAATTCATCTTTCCCGAACAACACATATCGACCAAGATCATATTCGAATCCCTTTTCGATATCATCCCATTTCACTTCTGTCTTGCACGAAGGGCATGTTCTAATGCTCTGGACTGGTGTTCCACATTCTTTATGCAATTGTTGAAATGTGATGTCTTTTTCATCTGTTGTCGAGTATAACTTGACTGGTATCTGAACCAGACCGATATTAATCGTTCCCTTCCAAATCGTGTGCATGGGGAACCTCCTAACTTTTTAGTAGGAGTATTCCCATTTTGTCCACCCGAAATACTAATAGTTGAATTGATCGCCTTTACTTTGAATTTTATGCATTAGCCAGTTTCCTGCACCGACTACTGCGAACGTTCTCTCTAACCACTCCAAGGAAATGGTTCCATTTCTCAGGTTATCCCTGACAAAAAATAATGTTTCTGTAATGCCATGTAGTTTAAAGTATCTTTCATTCATCCCATTCTTGGTAATCAATTCCTTAATACTGGAGCATCCATCTATCCCGTATTGTCTTATTAACGCGGCAACCATTTCTTTTTGCCTATCCATTTTCATGTCAGTTTTAAGTTGCTCCACTAAAACCAATTTCTGTTGGAAAAACCATTCTAAAATCTCAGGAGCATATCTTCGTAACCATTTCCTCCCTCTACCTAAAAATTTAAAAAACCTTAGATCTCCCGGCTCTTCTTTACTTTTCAAGCATTTCAATATGTACTCCTTTGTTTTCTTCCATAAATCCAAAATTTCAGAAGAATCTAATTGTTTTCGCTTCACTTTTTTTGGGGGGAGCTTTGCCGACTGCTTTCTTTTCGTTTTTAGACGTTCATCATGTATGATAAATTGAATTTTAGGATCGTAGCAATAATAGTAATACTCGAATTGATCCCAACCGTATAACAATTTTGCATTCCAAACTTTTCGATTCATCGTTCGCAACACACGAATCTTTGAAATCGGGTCATCGTCTTCTTGAAATCGCCGAAATAATTTGAACACCACTTCATCATCAAATACATTATTTTTACTTAGGAAAGCGGTCTTTTTAACAACTTCTGTGGTCGAAATATTTAACTCGTTCGATATTCCCTTAATATCCCACCCATCTATTAGTAGTCGTGCCACTTTCTTTCCAACACGTACCATATCCCCAACTTCGCACCAATCACCGTTTATATTCTCTCCAAACATCATTCCACAATCTTCGCACATATGGACGTTATAATACGGTTCACCCAAACACACCTTTGCCCGAAAATAAACTCTGTGTAAACTATCCATGCTTTTAAAGGACTTGCACCAAGGGTTTAAACATTGAATCTTGACTCTTCCTTCTCTTATAATGCTTTTCACGTAATTGTTGGGTATATCAAGATTGAGAAGTTGTTCGAAGGTTATTTTTTTTCGAAGAGTCACATCGATAATTAAGGGGAGTGTTACTCTTACAGCCATCCCCCCTACCTTACCCTTTTTTACATAATTAACTAATCCATGTACATAATGAGTTGAATATTTGATTTCATTCCTTCTTAATTTTATAGCTTTATCTTGCAACACAAAAAGTATCAAGGCTGCAAGCAATCTCCCCTGAGCATTTTTTCCCTTAAGATTATTATTTTCTTGAAATGTTACATTTGAGTTGGGATCCAATAGGTAGCGCCAAGCGAGGTATTGCGATAACTGATCTTCAATTAAGTCCCAGCTACCTACTATTTCAGATTTGTTTTGGAAAAGAAAGGAATTGCAATATGGACATTTCCCTTGTGCGAGGGTATCGCTAATATATGGGATGGAATTAAAGCAATACTGACAATGATCCATTAATCGAACCTTATGATCATCGCAGATTTCGATCTTCTTTATTTGCCATATCAATTTATACGCCACTTTGTTAGAAATACAATATGGGCAAAATCTCCTATTGATTTTTTCAACGGAATTACCAATGAATGTGCTAACGTCCATCTCGTTCCCTGACAAAAACTTTGCACACATAGGCGTTAACGTCCCCAAGTATATTTGTCTGTCATTGACATCTAGGTACTCAGACAGCAAACGCATATTTATTAATGAGTCAGGTTCCCAATCAATTTTCCAACGAATACGGGGGGCATCTTGCTTTATTCTGACTGACGAGAAAATATCTCTTGTTAAACAATGGTTATGATAAGCAACACGTATCAAGTAAGACGATAAAGACTCATCCTTCATCATCAATGGTTTTTTGGGGTAAGACTTTTTTTCCACCACCAACCGACCTTCCTTCCGAATAAATTATGATTGTGAGAATATTTTTTTAATATCTTCGTCGGCAAATTCGCCCATGACATTATTTCTCGCTTGAATCAGTATTGAAGCATTCAAGTTGTTTAAAAGGCTAAAATCGTTGAAATTGTTATCTAGGACACCTATTATACGAAACGCTTCCTGCAGAATCGGAGTTATCCACCCAACAAGCCCACCTGTAAGTTGATGTATTAACGCAGGATATTCAAACTCTTGGTCACTTAGATAGAGTTTCACTGGTGAGGCGACTTGGTTCTCAATTTCCTTAATGAATTGCACAAACCGATCGTCGCATTCATCAAAATGATTTAATACCGTTTTAGGATATCTTCTAATGTGCTGGGAATTTAGTGTACGTAGTACTTCGGTCTCTTGAGTACCAACGCACACCAAACATATATCACCTGTATTAGCAATATCCTTAACATGTTCCATGATTAGTCGCCGTGTACTATCAGGGTATTTAATTGCATAATCCAGTTCATCAATAATTAACATTTCAACCTTCAAATCTCGAAGTAATTGAAATGCTTGATGTTTGATTGTTCCAATATCTCGAGTTCCAGGATTTACAGGTACTCCCAAGGCCCTTAAAATATTAAGGTATAATTCTTTTTGTGTCAGTGGCATTGGCATAGTTATTAAAAGAACCGGAAAGATTTCAGTTTTGTTCCCTTCTTGGTCTTGCTCGGTGTAATTTTTATTTCTTTCAACATATTTTTTTACACATAATGTTTTCCCTGAACCTGGTTTACCCTGAATAAACAGGCAAATAGGAGAAGTCGTCGTAACCGGGCTATTTCGTTTTAACCAACGGTTATAATCCAATCGTTCCCAAATCCTTTTAACCTCTGAGTGCTCGACATATACTCCAAGCATTCTTTTCTGAAGGGCTTTATATGGGTTATCCATGTCAGTTCTCACCTCTCACTTAGTATTTACGAAAATAAGTTTTGAAATACAAAAGAAAAAGAGAATATGGTTCGACCATATTCTCCAAAATAGCTATTCACGTACTTGATTAAGCTTGGTATCTATTCTTTTTACTAATTGTTCAATGCTCGAAACCTGCCTTTGTATAGTTTCTGATGTAGTGGTTCCACCAGCAACTTGAAGCCTAAATCCTTGCCTCAATGCAGCGCGCCTTGCTTTAGTATTCGTACTTACCATTTGGTTATATTTTTCCTTAATTAAAAGCTTTCCTTGCCTAATTAATTCGGAACCTGGTATTTGTTGCTTCGTAAGTTTCCCTTTTTCAATAAGTATTTTCCGAGTGGCCTGGTACTCTTTCCTGCTCATTCCCCGAATTTCATCGGCCGGTGGACTAATTGACGGAACCTCAACGTATATTTTTGATCTTGGGTCTAACAAGTATATTAGCGATATATCATCAACATTGTATTTTACCTTGCAGTTGTTTTTTTGTTTTCTGCTTATAAACCCGCTAGTTTCCTGCGAAGCATATTTGACGTTTTCTAATCGTATGCCATCGCTGCGGTACGATTTCAATTCAGAGGGCAACAGTTGAATCCGATAATATGCTTCGTCTTCTTCAGGAATTGCCGGAAGGTTCCCCATGACGTCAAGTGCAGTATACAACCTTGCAGCGGGAGTATTACATTCCAACGGTAGACCGGAATGCTCACTATGATGATAAACATCGGTGATGTAATGAATCAGCAATTCCCTTAAATTGTCTAACGTTAAAATAGCCTCAAGCTTGGCTTCCTGACGTATTTCCTTGTCCGAGGTACTCTTGTCACGATAACCCAATAATTTTTGAAGAAAAGCCACGTTTATCGTACCGAAATATCGTTCGATGTTGCCGCCATATCTAGGAGTTGCGATAGGCCGATACCTTACCTCAGCTTCGAGTACATCTTCAATCATACTTTTTACATATGTACTCTGAAAATCTGGACCGTTGTCCATGAGTATGACTGAGGGTTTACCGTGCATTTCCCAGTCATTATGTGTCCCGTAACTCTCTTTCGTTTTTTTGAAAAACAGACCATGTAATAACGTTCTCATTACTTTGTGACCGGATGGATCCTCAAAAGATAAATCCAGACCCCAAACCATTCGAGTATATACACAAAATGCTACAGTCAACCATGGTTCTCCAAGTTCTGCTCCTGTTTCTGGATCAATTAATGTGATTGGAAGTTTGACGTGATCGATCTCAATTAAATGCAACGGGGCTTTTGCAAACTGAGATGCCGCTTTTTCCTGTACAAGTTGTGGATCTACGACATCGCCCTTATGGACGCGCTCCATTACATACTTATCTATTCTGCTCACGATCTTATATACAGTATCGTAGGACAGAGGAGGTAAGTCGGCTTGTGTACAAGCAATCTCAAGATCCTCATGGAGGATATTTACTTTGCGCCGCTTCTTTATAATAAATTTCTCTAACGCAACTTTAAGAATTGGAGCATATTTTTCCGGTTGCTTTAACCGAATATAAATTGTGTCCAATACCATATCTTTTTTCTTTGGATGGGTAAGTTCGATTGCATATTCGTCATTTCGATTATGGGCTTTTAAATGGGCCTTCGACACTAACGCCTCAATACCGTGGTTCGACCGTTCCGATTCAGCCTTCTTATAATCGGCTAAATATCGCTGAATTTGTCTTTCAGATTTTCCGAATTTATGTGCGATGCGCTCAAGAAGATCCTTTCTCTTTAGCGAGTATAAGTCCTCGCCTGGGGCGAAGTAGTATTCAAACTTCTCATTGAAGGTTTGGGCACTATACATATTGCCAGATTTCGCTTCATCATATATTAAGATCGGCAGTATCGCCGCCTTTTTTTGAAACGCCTGTCCCCTCCTTTCATCGGATAAGCTATCCAATAGTGCACTTGTTAAAACATCTTCCTTTGCTTCTTTCCGCTTAAAGTGGAGATAGCTCTTGTCATCAATTTTGAATGTTTTATCTGTAATGACAGATAAATAGTTAACCTTAACGAGTTTCCTTTCGCCTTCCTCTCGATAAATGAGAACATTAGGTGGCTCTATTGCATGTACATGGAACTTTGCGCCCTGCCATTCAAATTCATCGTCAATTTGTAAACGGATAGTTCTCATCATTCACTCTCCTATTCCCACATACGGGAGCAATTCTTGTGATAAATCACCTAATCTAACCACGCTTGATGGACCAATCGGTGCGAGTATATTTGTGCTGAGTTCCCCAAGGAATATTAAATGGTATATTGCAGGAAGGATGTTTCTGAAGTCTGTTTTAGCGCTAAAACTTCTTGCAAGATAGTCTACTGTTGGATTTTCATAATACGCCATTTTCTTCAGGATCTCTGGTATCCAAAGTGGATAATCAACTCTTGGATTTTTAAAGTGCATAATAATTTGAAGATTGTCCTTAACAACTTTAGGGAGAGTCTTCGGTCGTTCGACCGAATATTTCCAGCCCCTTTCGTTGCAATAGTCTAAGCAAGCTCTGTAAAGATGCGGTTGCTGTTCAATAATCTCGTCCCCACCTTTAATCTGGAATAGATGTGGAACTGACCCTCTCCTAAACACAAGAGTATCCGGTACATGTTCTTTCTTCTCTAGCACAAACTGTCGATTCACCTTTTGATGGTGAACTATCACCGGTTGTGGGTAATATCTGACTGTCAATGGGTCAATCTCAAGAAAATAATAAAACAAACCTTCCCCCCACAAAGATTCGTAAGAGATATGTCTACTCATCTTCCTGCTTGGGATTGAGCCAATAACGTGATTGAACTCCCTACTCCCCTTGTTATGTACTTTCCGTTTGGGAGCATAGAGCTGATCCTCATGATCCCACGATATTTTATTTCTCCAATCCACCAACACGCCCCCTTTAAAATGACAATTGATGATATTGCCACCCCCTATTACATTCCTCATTATTTCCAAGTTTTGAATAGGCTAAAATTGGCACGGGAAAAATGTAAAAGAACAGAAAAAGGCCCGAATCATAAGGATTCGGGCGATGACACAGATATTCAATTATGGTGACAAATCATTTTCCGATCGGTGACATTTCAAGTTACAGATGACACATCGCTTTCGTCAGATCCGCTTTGTACGCGGCCGACGCGTCGCCGGTGACGGCGTCGAAGTCGGGATGCGTCGCGAAGCCGAGAACGGCGCCGTCGGCGTCGATATTTTCGATCGGCTGGCCTCTGCGTCCGTCGAACGTAATCGCGTTCGCCGAGAACGTCTGCTTCGTGAAGCCGCGATGATGCGGGCTGTCATAGAAGTCGTAGTATCCGCTCTTGACCGCGAGCGGTTCGCCGAACGCATGAATAATGAAGGAGTTCTGTTCGGCTTGCACGTGGCTGTAGCTGCCGTACGGACTGGAGCGGAAGTACAACGACGTCCGATCCGGATCGTACAACTCGGAATGCATCGCGACGTAGCCCGTCGTCTCGAACCACTTGCCCTTCGGCAAATCCATCGGCGGACGCGAACCGAGGTCGGCATCGCCATAGAAATATTCCTGAAGCCCGGTCGTCGGAACGCCGATCGCTTCGGCTTGCCATTTCAGCCTAACGTCCTGATACATCTGCGCGAGGCGGTTAAGCATCGTAACGCTCGGCGCGCCTGGCGTGTAATGGGCATCGTTCCCGAAGACGCCGGTCGGGCTGCCGTGCGGGAACATGTACAACGGGTACAATCCTTCGTTTCTGGAAAACGCTTTGTCGTACAAGTTGATGACGCCCGCGCTAAGCAAGATATCCATCAACTCTTTATTGGAAGAGGATGACCATTGCCAATAGCCGGTCCCTTGCGACCAGGAGCCGTCTTCCCCGCCCCACGGCGGCAGGATGTTGATATAGGCCGGGACCGTTCGGGCGAACCAATCGTCCGCTTCCGGAAGATCGTGCATCAGCGCGACGGAAATAATGGCGATATACCCCATCGTCGTCCAGCCGTGAGAGTCGTACGGGTTTTGCGGGATGGCGTGTTGTACGAGAACCTTGTCGATCAGCGTCCCCGTCCGCGTCTGGATCATGTTCTGAACCGTCTGCCGCTCGGTCGGCGAAAGCAGCTCATAGATCCAGTCGTACACGATCGCCGAGCGGTACGCGATCGCGCGGTGCACTTGGTCCTGAATTTCGTATTTCGTCGAGCCGAAAGGATTCCACGAAGCGATCTTCAGGAGGCGGGACTTCGCGTCCGCGCCGTACGCCGCATTCCCCGTAATCAGGTAGGCGAACGCGCTGTCGACCATCAGACCGAGCGCCGCTTCCGAATAGTTGCGCAGCACCCGCTGCGCCTCTACGAACTGAGCGGAGCTCGTCGGCACCTCGTTGTTCATGTACGGGAACGTCGGCTCGTTCGGAACGTTCTTATTGAGGTTCGCGATGACCGACGCCTCGAGCGTATCGAAGATTTGCTTCGACTTGCCTTCCAGTCGCAACGCGCGGAAAGCCGCAAGGTCTTCGGCGTTCGTCCAGATGCGGGGGTGACCCGCCTCTACTTGACTGATCAGGCCCTGAAGGTCCGGAACCGGGAACGGCACGGCGTTCTCGTCGATACGGAACTCGCGGACCGTACTCCAATCCGACCAGCCGCTTGCGGTCCGATACCGCACCTGCCAGTACCAGATGCCCGTGTCGAACGTGACCGGGAAGTTATGGTAGTTCACGTTCAACGTCACATCGAACTCCGGCGCGGCCATCGACGCGTCGCGGCCGACTTGAAGCTGATATTGACTCGCGCCGGCGATGTGCGCCCAGCTGAAATCCGGAGGATTTTGCGTCGTGACGAGCCCGTCCGTCGGACGGAACGGCATGTTCAATCCCCGGAGCTTGTCGGCCGGCCAACCGGAGTCAGCCGCTTGCGCAGTCGGAGTTTGCGTTGCGGGACTAAAGTTTAACGAACCGAACAGTACGAAAAATAGCAACGACCAAATCGCTTGCCTTTTCAACCTTACGTGTTTCGTCAACTTCACTTCATCCTCTCTAAGATGAAAATACGCCTTCCACCGCTTCCTTCATGTAGTCCCGGATCAGAATCGATTGATGCGCAAGCCTGGATCGCTCCGCGGCGAATGCCATGACATGGCTTTGCACGGAGACGGCGGCCGACGACACGCTCTCGCTCTTCCCGCCGCTTCGCACGAGCTCCGAGAAATCCTTCATGATCCCGCGATCCCCGCCGCCATGGCCGTGCGCGGCCATCGGAAGCTGAATCGTCTCGACCCGTCCGGTCTTGAAATCCGAAATTTCGATAACGCCCTTGCCCATATGCGCGCGAATCTGCCCCTTGGTTCCCATCAGCTTGACGGTGCGACCGCCGTCGGTCGTGAACGCCGTCATCGTGAACGTCGCCGTAATGCGGTTCTCGAACTCCATCGCGACGACCTGGTGATCCACGACGTCGTTGTCGCAATGATAGACGCATCGGCCGTAAGGTCCGGTGCGAAGCGCTTCCATGATGCCTTCGACGGAGGGATCGTTCGTGAGCGCGAGCCCGAGCCCCTTCGCGTCCTCGACGCCGAAATAAATGTCGGGCGCATAGTACGCGCACTCGTCGCGCGCGGGGCAGCCGTCCAAGCAGCGCAGCGGCGCGCCTTCGGGGGCGTTCTCCTTCGTGAAGTGCCGCAGTCCCCCGTACGATGTGAGCTTGGCGCAATCCGCGCCGGCGAGCCAGACGAGGATGTCCATGTCGTGGCAGCTCTTGGCCATGATCATCGGGTTGGATTCCCCGGCCTTGCTCCAGTTGCCTCGAACGAAGCTATGCGCTTGATGCCAGTAGCCGACGTTCTCGATCATGTCGATCGTGACGAGGTCGCCGATGCGCCCCTCCTCGATCACTCGCTTAAGCGTGGAGAAGAACGGCGTATACCGTAAGACGTGACACACGCTGAAAACTCGATCAACCCGTTTCGCCGCCTCGGCAAGCGAGACGCACTCGCGAAGATCGTTCGACATCGGCTTCTCGAGCAGCACGTGGTACCCTTGCTCCAACGCGCGAATCGCAGGCTCGTAATGCATCCGGTCCTGCGTGCAGATGAGGACGGCGTCCGCCATCCGAGGCTGGGAGAGCAACGTCTCCCAGTCGTCGAAACGGCGCTCTTCCGAGATGCCGTGCATCTCCGCGAACGTCCGTCTTCTCGCCTCGTCCGGCTCGGCGACCGCGACGATGTTTAATTCATTCGGAAAATCCAGGGCATATTGCGCGTAGGCTCTGCCCCTGCCGCCCGCCCCGAGGACGATCGCCGTGACTTGTTTCATGTTGTACTCTCCTTTGTAAGCGCCTGGCCGAAGACTCCGGATTACCCTTTCACGGAGCCGATCAGCGCGCCTTGCTCGAAATGCTTCTGGATGAACGGGTAAATGATCAGGAGCGGCAAGCAGCCGAACAGAATGACCGCATACTTGAGCGAATCCAAGACGACCTTCTTCCCGCCTACGCCCGTCGCCTCGAGCACATCCCCCGCCTGGCCGACGACGACCAAATTACGGATGACGAGCTGTAACGGGAACATCGTGCTGTCCCGTAGCAATATGAGCGCGCTGGTGAAGTCGTTCCAAATGGCCACGGTGTAGAACAGCCCGATCGTCAACAACACCGGTTTGGAAAGCGGAATGACGATACGCGTCAGAATCGTCAAATCCGAAAGCCCATCGACGCGGCCCGACTCCTCGATCTCCTTCGGCAAGTTCTGGAAGAACGTCCGCATGATGATGAGCCACACCGTATTGATCGCGTTCGGCAACACCACGGCCCAGATCGTGTCGAGCAGCCCGTACGACCTCGCGACGAGGAAGAACGGAATCATGCCGCCGTTGAAAATCATCGTGAAGACGATCATGAGCATGATCGGGGCGCGGAATACCAGATTTTTCCTCGACAGCGAATAGGCGGCCGAAATCGTAAGCGACATCGAAATCGTGAGAGCGAGCACGGCGTAAATCAGCGTATTCCGATAGCCGACCCACAACCGAGGATCCTGAAGCACCGCGTTGAGAGCGTCTAATTGAAAGCCTTTCGGGAAGAAGGTGATCTCGTTCCGAACGACATATTCCGGCGCGCTCACCGCGACCGAAGCCATGTGAAAGAACGGAAACAGACAAGCGATCGCCACGAAAGCGAGCAGCAGGAAGTTGACGACATCGAATATTCCGATCTTTTTTACCATAAACTCGTGTCCCCCAATCTCCTGCAGATTCGGTTCGTGGTATACACCAACAAGAGGGAGAAGACCGCCATCGAAATGTCGACCGCGGAGGCTTGACTGAAGCTGCCGCCCAAGATGCCGAGCCGGTATACATAGGTTGAGACGATATCAGCCGTATCCATGTTCGCCGGGTTGCCGAGCAGGAACGCCTTCACGAAGTCGATCTCGAGAACGCTGCCGATCGACATAATAAACATGATGACGATGGCTGGCATGATCCCTGGCAGCGTCACGTGAATCGTCTGTTTCCAGCGACCCGCGCCGTCCATCCTCGCAGCCTCATACAGCTGCGGATCGATGGCCGCCATCGCGGCAAGGAAAATAATCGTCCCGTACCCCGCCCCGACCCAAATATCGGAGGCGATAAAGATCGTGCGGAACCATTCGGCTTTCTGCAAGAAGTAGATCGGTTCGTACCCGAAGGATATGAGAGCTTTGTTCACAAATCCCGTGCTCGGCGACAGCAACATGATCAGAAGGCTGGACACGACGACCGTAGACAAGAAGTACGGCAAATAACTGACGCTCTGAACGAATCTCCGATATTTCTTCCAGCGCATCTCGTGGAACAAGATCGCGAGGATGATCGGCGCCGGAAATGTAAAGATGAGCTTATACAAGCCTAAGATAAGGTTGTTCCGAACGACGTTCCAAGAGTTCGGGTTCGTGAAGAACGCCTCGAAATGCTTGAAGCCGACCCATGGACTTCCCCAAAATCCCTTGAACAGATTGAAGTCCATGAAGGACACCGCGACCCCGAACATCGGAGCGTATCTGAACATGATGTAGTGTATTAAAGCGGGTACGAGCAACAGCAGGTACACTCGGTCTCGCTTGACCTGGTCCAGGACGGATAAACGTCTCATGGCTCCACTCCTCCTGAAAGCGGCGCAGGGCCGGACGCTCCACAGAACGCCGGCCCTGAGGCTTGCCTATTTCTAAATTATTTCGTATTCGCGATTTGACGATCGAGCGCAGCTTGGTACGTCGCCTTGATTTCGTTCAGGCCGTTCTTGCTGAGATCGGCGACGAACGTCTCCCACTCGCTCATCGGACGCTCGCCGTAGATGAACTTCGCGACTTCGCCCGTCCAGAACTTCCAGATCTGGTCGTTCAGCGGAGCGACCGCTGCGGCTTCGTCCGGCGTCAGCGCGGCGCGCGAATATGCGACCGGGTGGCGATACTTCGGCGCTTCGACATATGCCTCTTGCTCGCTTTCCTTCACAAGCGACAGCCATGCGTTGAAGTCGAACCAGCCGTACGTCGCGGCCGTCTGGATGCCGGAGATGATACGGAGGTCGTTAGGCTCCTTGTAGTTGTCGTTGAACTTGCGCTTGCCGTCCACGACCGTATACGTCTCGCCTTCTTTGCCCCAGCTTTGAATGTCTTTGCCCTTCTCGGAGAACACATAGTCCAGGTAACGGAACGCTGCGTCCATGTTCTTGGACGTGGAAGCCACCGCCATACCGTAGCTTTCCGTACCGCCGCGCGGCAAGTACGGCTTGTCGCCTACGCCGATTGGAGGCGGCATGAACTTCAGATGCTGGCCTTCCGGCAGCTGGTTGTTCATGATTTCGATCTGACCGATGAATTGGACCGTGATGAACGCCTGATTGTTAGACATAAATTGCGTCCATGCCTTGTAGTCCATCGTTAACCAGTCCGGGGGGATGAGCTCTTCGGCCAAGAATTTGCCCAGCGTCTCCACCAACGTCTTGGCGTTCGGATCCTCGAGGCCGAACTTAACCTTCGTCGGATCCGCCGGGTCCGGATGAATTTCCGGATAGAAGTTGAAGGACGGTCCGAACGTGTCCAGCGTGCCGATGCCGTGGCGGAACATGAACGGATAGCTGTCCGGATAAAGTTCCTTCAGTTGCTTCGAAACCGTGTACAATTCGTCCCACGTCTTCGGCACTTGCAGGTTATGCTTCGCGAAAATATCGTCGCGGTAGAACCATACCATCTGGCTGCCTTCGCCCGCGCCGTCGTTGATGATGCTGTAGATTTCGCCGGTCGGCGTGACGACGCGTTCTTTCACGCCTGGGTGGGCGTCGAGGAACGCCTTCACGTTCGGCATCTTATCCATATGCTGCGACAAATCGACGAACGCGCCTTGCGGACCATACTTCGAAACTTCGCTCGGGAATACCGACAGAATGTCGGGCATGTCGCCCGAGGAGATGGCCAGGGCCAACGATTCCGGACCCGTCATCAATTCTTGTTTAACCGTAATATTCGTTTCTTCTTTAACCCACTTCCACACGCCCCAATCTTCCTTCGGAGGCCAAGCCGTGCTGTTTTCCGTCAGGATGCGGATCGTCGCCTCTTCAGGCAACGCCGGCTCCGCCGGCTGTTCCGGCTGTTCCGGCTGCTCGCCCTGCGCCGCGGGTTCCGTCGGCTCGGTTTCCTCGGGAGCCGATCCGCTTCCTCCGCTGCAAGCGCTGACCAAAAGGGCCAGCAGAAGGATCGACGACGATAAAGTCAGCTTATTTGTTTTCAAATCTGATCCCGTCCTTTTTTGTTGTATGTTTGCGGCGGGCGTCGCGCCCCTCTCGCTTGCTCCCATCGTAGACGCCCGGCGCCTAGAGGGTAAATAAGCCGTTGTCGTCGTCGGTTGCACTTTTTTCGGATAGATGAAAAAAGGCTCACTTTTCCCCAAAAAAGATAAAAACGACGGCAGGCCCAGGGTATGCCTGGTTATCCTGACGTCGTTTCGCCGTCCGGGCGGTCGTGGTCGCCTTTGCGATAATCGCTGGGCCGGAGCCCCGTGTATTTCTTAAACATTCGATTGAAGGACGTAATGTTGCGGTACCCTACGGCTTCCGCCACCTCTTGCACCTTCATTCGCGTATCCAAAAGCAGCTCCGCCGCCTTCCGGATCCGGGTCTCGTTCACGTACTCCACGATATTGGTGCCGGTCTTCTCCTTAAAGTAAGAGGACAGGTAACCGCTGCTTAGATTCAGCTTTTCGGCCAGCGCGTCCAGATAAATCTCCTCCGCCATATGGTTCTGTACGTAATCGATGACGAACGAGGTCACTGCATCCTTCGGTTCCGCCTTCTTCTCTTGTACCGCATGGGCGGTTAACGTTACCCATTCCAGGAGCTGACGCTCCAGCTCCGCCACGGTGACGCAGCGCGAAATTTTGTCCGCGCTGTTGGCCAAGATTTCGTCCAGCCTCGGGAGGCCGATCCTCTCCAGCGCCGCAAGCCGGATTCGTTCCTCCACCCGTTCGGCGAATCGATGCCACGTCGCGGCCGTCGCCGCCGGGGAACGCCATTCCGAGAAGAAGTTCCGCACGATATTCGAGGCGGCTTCCTCGTTCCCTTCGCGGATATTCGCGCGGAATTGAACGTCCTGCTCCTGGGTGAACGCGAGCTCGACCGGACCGGTCGGCGCCGCGCTCACGATTTGCGTCTCGTCGACGAGCAGCCGCTCCTCGATCCGTTCCCTCACTTCCCGGTACGCTGCGTTCATCTGATCGGAGCTGTCGTACGTCGATGTGACCGCGATCGTAATCGTACCGCTGTCCCGGTCCTGATCGAACACCGCCTTCATGTCGCGCAGAAGCGCATGCAGCTCGTCTCCGTCTTCGATGAAGACCATGCTTAGAATTTGGTTATATTCGGTCTGGAATGTTAGCGCATCCGGGAACGATCGGTTCAGCTTGTCCTCGATAAATACCTTCATATAATATAGCCAACTCTGGAACGTGCCCTCCGGCCACGCCGCGTTATTCTTCTCGATAACGTGGAACAGTACGAACACGTACGGCTTGTCGATAAATTCGAGCTTCGCTCGATCGTACTCGCTGTCGCGGATATCCTTCAAGTGATTTAGGAATGCCCACTGCTTCATTAATCGGTTCTTGTCACGCAGCTGACTGCCGATGATGTCGAATTCCCGGATACTCGAGCGGTACTGTTCGCCCTCTCCGGGACCGCGAATCGAATCGATCAGCTTCCGGAACGGATTGTTTATACGAGCGGCGAGGAACAACGACATAACGACGCTGAGCGCGATGACCGCGATGACGACGACGACGACGGTGAAGTTCAGCTGCGTCTGAGACGCCAGCTGCGCGGCCGGGAGGCGATGCAAGTATGTCAACCCGCTCGAGGGATCCTTCATATAGAAGTGATACTTGTCATCTTGGATGAATGCGGAATTCCTAGACGCGAGCTCTTCGAGCGCAGGATATTCCTCGTTCGCGGCGCGGTTATAAATCACTTGTCCTCGACCGTCGTAAATGACAAGATCGTCGTTGGACGCCTGGTGGAAGGCGTTGTACATCTTCGCCGCATCGAGGAAGACCACCATATAAAAATCGTGGTTGTCCGCGCGTTTGAAGACCATCGGGATGTAATTCCCGAGCGTCTCCTTCCGACCTTCAAAGATGTTCGAATAAAACGTATCTGCAGGAAACATGCGTTGCGTATAAGATTCGTTGAATTGTTGTTCCCAGAACTCCAGCGGATACCGTTCGCTCGCCATGAACGCCTTGAACATCGTATCGTTCGACGAGCTCGTCCCCTTCTCGACCGCGAACCGGCCGAGCTCGCTATTCTGAGCATAAAACACGATATTGTTAATATAGAGGTTCGGATTGCCCACCCACGTTAGAATGTCCGAGATGACCTTGGGAAAAAACGTATAACGAGGATCGCTTTGCAGCCGCTGAACGTTATCGCTGAAGTAGAAAAAATACATCTGCTTCGTTATGATTTCGAAGTGGTTCTCGTAATTTTCCATCGTATTCCGCAGCATGAGCGTATTGTATTTCACGATCTCATGTCGAACGTTGCTCTTCGACACGGAGAGGGCGTACGAGGTCAAACAAACCAGCAGCAGGATGATGCAAAGAAATCCCGCGACCAATCGCAGGAACAGCGAATTGGATCTCATTCGAATTTGACGGAGTCGGCGGAGCTTCGGCACGGGTCATCCTCACTTTCTGTCAACTGCCGGTTCTGTGCGCGGGATGCGGTCGAGGATCGATTATTCCCATGTTACTAAAGAACTCCGGTGCTGACAATAACCCGCTCCGCTTCGCTGCGCGATCCGATGCGCCGAGGCTTTCCAGAACTCGTAAGGGAGCGCAGAGAAAGACCGGCCGCCTCCGCGTCCGGTCTTCAAGGTATACAACTATGGAATCAGTTCCTCGATCAATGACGCGAGATCGCCGGCGGTCCATCGTTCGGAAGCGGCGGCGAGTTGGTACACCACCGGCTTCTCCTCTTCTCCGCCGACCCAAGTCACACTTTGAACCGTACCCGTCGGAGATAACATATGATACGAGCTTGTGTATTGAATCTCGGTCCCGTTCGACGCCGTCGGCGCGTGCTCCTTGGCATTCGTCGCGAGCGAGAGCTCCGATCCCGCGGGAAGAAGTTGGGCGGTCAAAAATAATTGTTCGCCGGCGTCATTACGGTATTCCGTCGTCAGGAACGATGCGACGAGCGGCTCCGTCTCCACCGCCTTCCATAAGATGCGGTCCCCTGTCTTCTCGCCAAGCTTCTTCAGCTCCTTTAATGCCTGCGCCCCTTCAGGTCCTAACAGCCCTCCGAAGGGAACTCCCAAGAACCCCGAAGCGAACGAAAATCCGCCGGCTAACCGTTCCGGGATGCGAAGCGAAACGGAAGTTTTCTCCGCGATCCCGTTCCACTCCGTCCAATTCCGGACCTGCTCCTGGCGGCTCACGCCAACGCCTGGAACTTCCCTAAGCATCGGATGACGTTCCTCCGCGAAAGCGGCGAAGTAGACGACGGCGCTCCCCCCGACCGGCAACTCCGCCTTCACCCGCTCCGCCTCGCGACGCACCTCGTCGGCGCCGATCCGCGTAAGCTGCAGACTCGTATCGGAATAAACCTGCAGTCGGACTTCATGCCCGTTCAACTGGTATAAGCGCTGCATTCCGTAGCCGAATCCGCTTAGAACGATCAAGATACAAGCGGCGATCATCGCCGATTTCCAATACGTTCGGCGCCCCGGCTCCCGGGTGTTGCGGGCCTGTCGCTTCCACTCGAGGACCGGGATCGCCGAACGATACACCTTAGCGTCCAAAGCGGGAGCGGCGCGCACCTGCAGCGCTTCTTGCCGAAGCTCGGCTTGCAAACGACGATCAATAGACATGTGCTTTCGACTCCTTCTCCTCCGTCTTCGTTTCCGTCCAAACTTTCAGTTTCTTCAGCGCTTGATCATGTCTCGACTTGACGGTGCCGATCGGTATGGCCAGCGTCTCCGCGATTTCCGGAAAGCTCATCTCGTGGTAGTAACGCAACACCACCACCGCGCGCAGCTTGCCGGACAATCTTCTCACGCGGTCCGTCAGCTCCAGACGCCTTTCTTTACGGAGCCAGATTTCCTCGGGGATCTTGGCGGCGGGCGACGATATATACCTTTTTTCTTTCTCCGCGATTCGGAAATACCGCCACACCTTCCGATTCCAATTCGCCGTCTGTCTCGCCGTAAGGCCGTATAGCCATTGGCGGAACGGCAGCTTCTCGTTGTACGAATCGATCGAGCGAATCAGCTCCACATATACCTCGCTCACGATATCGGGCACATCGCTCGGCCGATTCGCCAAGAATGCTGCGGTCCGAGTCACCTCGTCCTTCGTCGCCTCGTAGATATGCCGGAACGCTTGCTCGTCTCCCTCCTTCAGATGCGGGATATGGTTCTCAACCTCTTCCTTCATAGGGGCCGGCCTCCTATTCGTCTTTCACTATGTATTGGTCCGATTCGGCCGAAAGGTTCGATGCCGGGCGGCATTTCCCTCCGATATTCGAAGACGATCTATTTTCCTACTATAATAAGAACATACGGATCGACAAACCGGAAGGAGCGATAACATGAAGCGCAATCGCTTGGGGACCTCCGACCTGATGGTCGGCGAGATCGGATTGGGATGCATGTCGTTGGGAACGGACGAAGCGAAGGCGCTCTCGATCGTCCATGAGGCGTTGGACCGCGGAGTCAACTTCCTCGACACGGCGGATTTGTACGACGAAGGACGCAACGAGGAGCTGGTGGGCAAGGCGATCGCCGGCCGGCGCGGCGACGTCATCGTCGCGACGAAGGTCGGCAACCGGCGCGTTCCCGGAGCCGAAGGCTGGACGTGGGACCCGTCGAAGGCGTACATCCGTTCCGCCGTGAAGGATAGTCTGCGCCGGCTCGGCACCGACTATATCGACTTATATCAGCTTCACGGCGGCACGATCGACGACCCGATCGACGAGACGATCGAAGCGTTCGAGGAGCTGCGCCGGGAGGGGGTCATCCGGTATTACGGCATCTCCTCCATCCGGCCGAACGTCGTCCGGGAATACGCCCGGAGGTCGAACATCGTCAGCGTCATGAACCAATACAGCATCTTGGATCGCCGAGCCGAGGAGGAGATCTTGCCGCTGCTTCAAGAGCGTGAAATCGGCGTCATCGCCCGCGGCCCTCTCGCCGGAGGCGCGCTGGCGGAAGCGAAGACGCCGACCAAGGGCGCAATGGATTACAGCCTCGAGGAACTGCTCGACCTTCGGGAGCGGCTCCGAGCGATGTCTTCCGACACCCGCGGCGCCATGTCGCATCTGGCCGTGCGGTATTCGCTCGCGCATCCGGCCGTAGCGACGGCCATCCCCGGAGCGAGCTCCCTCGAGCAATTGCGGAGCAACCTGGCGGCGGCTTCCGTTCCGCCGTTGACGCCGCAGGAGCTCGAGCGCATTCGGGGGTTCAGCAAGGTCAACCGTTACGCGGCGCACCGGTAAACCTAGGCACAAATCCCGCATTCCCGACATACGCTGTGTCGAATACGACAATGAGGTGTTGGCATGGGAATGCAAGAGCATGTAATCATTCGGCTTGTACAAGCGTACTTACCGCATCAGGCGGAGCTCCTGTTTAGCGGCGGCGCAACGCCGCAGGCGCTCGCCCGCGAGGCTGACTTGGACGGAGACGGCATGCCCGAGGTCGTTGCTGCGTACCGCCAGGGGCAAGGGCTGTATCTTATGGTGTTGAAGCGGTACATGTCGGGCTGGCGCGTCGTCGCCGTCGCGAAGGGTCCCGGCTACGACATCGAAGCGTTCCTTGTCGCGCCGATCGTCGCACGCTATCCCGGCAATCTGGTCGTCGGCTGGCGCATCGGCGCCGCCTGGGCGAAGCTGTCCGTCTACGCTTGGTCGCCGCACGGGCTCGTCGATCTGGCGCCCTCCGATTTCAGCTACAGCCGTCTGGAGGTCGGCGACTTCCCCGGCGCTCCCGAACACGCTCGGAAGGCGGAGCTCGCTCTATGGATTCACGACACCGCCGAAGCATATCGCGTGGACGTCCTCCGCTGGGATCGCAATCGCTTCCTTCCCGCGACGGACGTATATCCGTATTACTTCGGCCGGGTCGCGGCGTATTATGCCGAGCTCGTCTCGCGGCACCCGGACTTCCGGGTATATTGGTATTACTTAGCCGATGCGCAGGAGAAAGCTGGGAACCTGGACGAAGCGCTGCGCGCCGTCGACCGCGCCCTCTCGATCGATGCGCCGTATCCGTCGCAGGAGACGTTGACGGCGCTTCGGAACCGCATCGCAGGGGCCATTGCCGCGACGGCCGCCGGCATGCGCGTTCCGTTCGGGGAAACCCGCGCCGCGGCGCTCTTCCCCGCCTCCGTGAAGGAGGTCGGCGGCACGAGATGGGGCTTCGTCGACGAGCGAGGCGCGTGGCGGATCCCGCCGACGTATTCGTATGCGACGGACTTCGCGGATGCCCGCGCCGTCGTGCAGCTGGCCGGCAAGTACGGCGCGATCGACGCGTCCGGACGGCTCGTCGTTCCGGCGGAATACGAATGGCTCGATTCGTTCGCCGAAGGACGGGCGACGGCGTTCGACCGCGAAGGCGCTCGCGTCGTCGACGAGAACGGGCGCGTCCTGACGAAGAAGGCGTACCCCTTCATCGCCAAATACAGCGAAGGACGCGCGCTCTTTTCCGCGCAGGAAGGGGATAAGTATCTCTACGGCTACTTGGATCGGGAAGGCGGCGAGGTCATTCCCGCAACCTTCCTAGAGGGGAACGACTTCGCGAACGGGAAGGCGATCGTGAAAGTCGCCGATGGGGAATATGCGCTCATCGGGCCGAACGGCGAGCGGAAGGCGACGTATCGGTACGACTACGTCGGCGCCCCGGGAGACGGTCTGCTTCCGTTCCGGAAGGAAACGGACGGGAAGTACGGCTATATCGACGAAGCCGGGAAGATCGTCATCGAACCGCGGTATTCCGAGGCGCGGCCGTTCCAAGCGGGCCGCGCGGTCGTGAACGTCGCGGAAGACTTCAAGAGCGAGTACGGGCTGATCGACCGAACGGGCGCGTTCGTCGTCGAACCGAAGTATAACGAGGTTCGTCCGCTGGGCGACGGCCGCGTCGCGCTCGGGCAGGCGACCGATCCGGAGCAGCCGTTCATCGGGTCGAAGTACGCGATCGCCGACGCGAACGACGGCCGCCTGCTGACGGACTTCCGCTTCTATGCCGTGAACGACTTCCAAGACGGGTTGGCCTCCGTGTCCGACGACGCCCGGACGTACTTCATCGGGCGCGACGGCAAGCCGGCGGCGGGTTACCCCCGCTTCGACGGCAGCGGAACGCTGACGCGGCACGGCGACATCATCCAAGCGAATATCGACCAGCGTACGTTCTATTACGACCGGCGGCTCGGCAGCGTCGTCTGGTCGCCGAATACGACGATTCCGCTCTCGCCGCCGTACGTCGTGAAGGAGCTGAAATACAAGCCGAACCGGGATTACCTGGTTTACTACCCCCAGGTGGAAGGCATGTCCGACGCCGCCGCGCAAGAGCAAGCGAACCGACGTCTCCGCGAGCTGGCGGAAGTGAAGCCGGTGCCGTCCGGGCAGCTCGAGTCCAGCTATACGGGCGATTTCGAAATCCCGTTCTTCCGCGGTTCGCTGCTCGTGGTGGAGCTGAACGCATATGACTATCCTTGGGGAGCGGCGCACGGTATGCCGACGCTCGTCTACGCGCACCTCG
Organism: Paenibacillus antri; assembly: GCF_005765165.1. Lineage (NCBI taxonomy): Bacteria > Bacillati > Bacillota > Bacilli > Caryophanales > Paenibacillaceae > Paenibacillus > Paenibacillus antri. Next base: position 79,379 of record NZ_VCIW01000017.1, read on the forward strand.
ATCTGAAGAACGGCCGCTTCTACGAACTCAAGGACTTGTTCCTCCCCGGGAGCGATTACGCCAAGAAGCTAAGCGACATCGTCGGGGAACAAATCAAGACCGACCCGCAATACGACTTCTTGTTCCCGGACAGCTACAAGGGCATTAAGCCCGATCAACCGTTCTATGTCACGGCGGATGCCCTGCATCTGTATTTCCAACCGTACGAGATCGGACCGTACGCGGCCGGCTTCCCGACGTTCCATATCCCGTTCGATCAGCTGCGCGACGTGATCGATGCGAACGGGGAGTTTTGGAAATCGTTCCACTGACCCGCCGCCGAAAATGCGCAACGCCCTCCGCTCCATAAAGGGAGTAGAGGGCGTTGTCGTCTTCCGATGAATCGTTATTGACGCATCGCTGCGGATTCTTCCTCGTTCGGGCCGTACACGCCCGGAGGAACGAGACCCGCTTGGCGAATCAGGACGGTCATTTGTCCGCGATGATGAATCTGGTGACGTACGATCAAGTTTAACAATCCGCCGTACGTCGTATCGATAAAGCCGAACAACATGAGCTTCTCCGACAGCTTTTCGTCGTTCCAGTGCTGCTTTAACGCTGCGACGGCCTTCTCGCTCACCCGGCGATACCCTTCGACGATCTCGGACGCGTCGGTCGGCGTCGGCGAATCGAACCCGGGACCTTCCACTTGCAGTCCCCCGGCGCCGAGCATGCCGCTAACGCTGCTGACCAAGTGCCAGCCGAGATCTCCGAGCGTTCTCTTCCCGTCCGATACCGCCTGCGGCAGCGACGCGTCCGTCAACGTCTCGAGCACCTTCAGCGTAAGCGCCTCTTCCTGAGCCCAATCCTGAAAAAAATCGTTCAAGCTTCGATACATCCGAATATCGCTCCTTCTGGTGTCCGTTTTCAGGAAAAGCATACCATTCCGCGAGCCGGCTTCGCAAATGTCGCGACATCCGTCGCCGAACGCTTCAAGTCCCGCAATACGTGCGGTACGGACGAGCGGATCTCGCAGCCGGCGCGGCGTATTCCGCCTGTTCCGGGGCGTGCGCGTACGGGGTCGACAGAACGCGAAGCAGCCGTTCCATGATGCTGTAGTCCCCGTTCGCCGCGGCTTCCAGCGCCTCCTCCACTCGATGATTGCGCGGAATGACCGCCGGATTGCTGCTCCGCATCAACCGGATCGAAGCGTCCTTCGCTTCCGGCTGCCGGTCCACTCTCGCCTTCCACTTCTTCTGCCAGTTCGCGAACTCCGACGTGCCGAACAACGCCTCGTCTTCCCCCCGATCGAACGTTAACGCGAGGAACGTATTCGTGTAATCCGCTCGAAGCTGCTGCATGAGGCTCAGCAGCTCTTCGATCAGCGCTTCGTCCTCCGCTTCTTCGCCTAAGAGGCCTAGTTTCGCTCGCATCCCCGACAGCCATTCCCGCCGGAACGATTCGGCGAAGCCGGCGATCGCCCCTTCCGCTAGTTTCACGGCTTCGTCTTCGTCGTCATGCAGCAGCGGCAGCAAGCTTTCCGCCAATCGCGCCAAATTCCAAGCGGCGATCGGCGGTTGATTGCCGTACGCATAGCGGCCTTGCCTGTCGATGGAGCTGAACACCGTCGCAGGGTCGTACGCGTCCATGAAGGCGCACGGGCCGTAGTCGATCGTCTCGCCGCTGATCGTCATATTGTCCGTGTTCATGACGCCGTGGATAAACCCGACGAGCTGCCACTTGGCGATGAGTGCGGCCTGCCGCTCGACGACGGCTTGCAGCAACGCGAGGTAACGGTTCCCGCTCACTTCGTCGATCTGCGGGTAATGTCGTTGCAGGGCGTAATCCGCGAGCGCGCGCAGCTCCGAGGCCCCGCCCCGGCCGGCGGCGTATTGGAACGTGCCGACGCGAAGATGGCTCGCCGCGACGCGGGTCAACACGGCGCCTTGCAGTTCTTCTTCGCGCACGACGGGCTGTCCGGTCTTCACGACCGCCAAGCTCCGCGTGGTCGGAATCCCGAGCGCGTGCATGGCCTCGCTGATGATATACTCGCGCAGCATCGGTCCGAGCGCGGCGCGCCCGTCGCCCCCGCGGGAGAACGGCGTTCTCCCCGAGCCCTTAAGCTGAATGTCGAACCGCCCGCCGCACGGATCGATCTGCTCGCCCAATAATAAGGCGCGGCCGTCTCCCAGCATCGTGAAGTGTCCGAATTGATGGCCTGCGTACGCTTGAGCCAACGGGTCGGCCCCTTCGGGAACCCGATTACCGGCAAGCGTCTCCGCGCCTTCCGCGGATCGAAGCGCTTGGGCGTTCAGCCCTAGCGCGGACGCGAGCGGTTCGTTCAAGACGACCCATTCGGGCGAACGAACCGGAACGGGAGGCTGCTTGGCATAGAACGTCGCCGGAAGCCGCGCATAGCTGTTATCGAAATTCCATCCGACATCCGATCGCGTCGGGTTATCTTTCATCTTTCGGTTCCCCTCTTCCTACGTTGGATTGTGAATTTGTCGATACCTGAAGTATACCCGACTTCTCCTCCGATCCGGAAATTTCATTCACCCTCCGGCCGAGCGCGTCCGGCCGTTCTAATCGCCGGAACGGCTTCATAGGGTGGAATGGGATCGATCGGGAGGTGAAGAGGATGCAGTTTTATTATGGCAATCAGATGCCGCTTAGAATCTTAGATGAAGCGGAGTTTTGGAAGCATCAGGAAGAAGAACATACCGTCGTCATTCGCGAGTTGGTCGCAGGCTTGGAACAGCCTTACGTCGATGCGTTGGAGCAATGGGAGAACGTCTTGTCGGCGACGCATCAAACCGTCGTTCGATTCATCGAGTCCGTCGTTCGTTCCGGGGGCGTCTTGTCCCCCGCGCTGCACCAAGAGGTTATGAAACTGGTGCAGGGTTGCTTGAATCAAAGCCTTCAATTTATCGAGTTCTGTCGGCATGTCAAGGAAAACAGCGCGCCGGTGCAGAGCAACCCGACCGCCGTCGTCGTCATCAATCATATTATTCGAGAATCCGAGTACTTCGTGGGCATCGCCCAGACGCTGTTGTACTCGGCGTAGGCGAACAGATGGAGCGGGCCGGAGGCGGCGCGCTCCTTTCTTTTTCCATCCTGAAAACGTAAAAAAGGCCCTGCCGCGAGGGCAGAGCCGAACACGCAATATCGAATTACCCTACAAACCGTTCCTTGGTGGAGACAACCTATGATTTCTCGCGTTAAGGGGTGTGGAAAGAAGACATCCTTGTGCTCTAAGTGACATTATGGCCCAACGCATGAAGAAATATACCACCTTAATACAAAAAAACGCATCCTTAGTAAATATTCGCCGCCGATTCCCCTTCGTCTTCCGTTCGCGATCTCGCCGCGATTCTCTCCCGTTCCCGGCCGATCGCATCCAAATATTCCAACGTACATTCGATCGTCAGCTCGAGCAGCCTCCGCCCCTTCTCCGCCGTCGCATCCTCCGGATTCCCCCAATACCCGTCTTCCGTGATGTCCGTTACGTCGAAGTAATCCATAAAATCTTGCGGCGCCGTCGTATGGTGCTGCTCCGGAACGAACTCGTCGACATGCTCGGGGCATAAGTACATCATGATCGAGGTTTCTTTCTCCCCGGCGTGAAGGTCATGCTGCACTTGCCGCACCACCTCGTGCTGCCGCTTCAACGCGATATTGGAAGGAACGAGAACCACCTCCATCGCCGCGCCTCGTTCCTGGAAATCTCGGTTCAGCTGCCGCACGGTCGGCTTCAGAATCCAATTGCCGCCGTGGCCGCTGAACACGACGAGCCGCCGGAAGCCCGTATACCGGAGCGACTCCGCGATGTCCCGTACGACGAGCGCGAGCGTATCCGCTCGCAAATAGACGGTCCCCTTCGCTTCCCGATGCTCGATGGAGGAGGACACGCTTAAGCATGGCAGCAAGTACCCGTCCAGCCGTTCGGCCAACCGGGACGCGACTTCCCCCGCGATGATCGCGTCGGTTCCGACCGGCAGATGGCTGCCGTGCTGCTCGATCGCGCCGACGGGGAGGACGGCCGTATGGCAAGGGTGCGTTTGAAAATCCCGCTTCGTGCTGTACAGGTTCAGCATCAGAGCCCCTCCAAGTAGTCGATCGCAAGGGAGGCGAGCATCGCCGCGCCGAACGGCATCGCGCTTTCGTCCAGATCGAACGACGGATGATGAAGCGGGTAGGCGGTGTCGTCCCCGCTCCGGGTGCCGAGTCGAAACATGACGGCAGGCACGCGTCCGGCGACGAATGCGAAATCTTCGCCTCCCATCGTAGGGGGGATCTTCTCCCGATTGCCGGCGCCCATCACTTCGTCGCTCGTTCGCGCGAACCGTTCGTACATGGCGTCATCGTTCGCGACGACCGGATACCCGTCCCGCAGCTCAAGCTCGTACCGTGCGCCGAACGCCTCCGTTACGCCTTTGACGATGGACTCGATCTTCCCGCGCATCTGCTCGCGCAGCTTCGGGTTCAACGTTCGCACCGTGCCCAGAAGCTCGACCTCCGGCGCGATGGCGTTCATGGCGAAGCCTCCATTGATTTGCCCGATCGTCACGACGACCGAGTCGAGCGGATCGACCTGTCGGCTTGCGATTTGCTGCAGCGCCGTAACGACTTGGGCCGCGATCGGAATCGAGTCGATCGTATGGTGCGGGCTCGCCGCATGTCCGCCTCTTCCGATGATGTTAATGCGAAGTCCGTTGGTCGCCGCCCAAGCGGGCCCTATCGAGGCCGCCGTCTTCCCGAGGGGATGGTAAGGCGAGACGTGCAGCGCCGCCGCGGCGTCGACCTTCGGATCGTTCAGCACGCCGTCCTCGATCATCGCCTTCGCCCCCGCTCCCGCTTCCTCGGCCGGTTGGAACATGAACTTGACGCTGCCGCGCCCTAAGCCTCGCTCCGCGAGCAGCTTCGCCGCTCCCATCAGCATTGCCGTATGGGCGTCGTGCCCGCAAAGATGCGCCTTGCCTTCTACCGTCGAACGATACGGCACCGCCTTCGCGTCCGGAATCGGCAGCGCGTCCATATCCGCCCGCAGCAAGAAGGTCGGTCCCGGCTCCGCGCCTCGCAGCAGGCCGACGACGCCCGTCTTCCCGACTCCGGTTCGGACTTCCAGACCTAGGCTTCTTAGATGGTCGGCGACAATGCCGGACGTCCGGCGTTCCTCATACCCCAACTCCGGATTTCGGTGGAAATCCCTTCTCCAGGCGATCATTAGTTCCGCGATCGCTTTCGACGACTCGAGCATCCGTTTCCCCTCCGCCACGATACCACAGTCCTTCCCCGTCAATGATCTTCGAACCTGCCTTTTCTCATCATATCAGAGGAACATGTTCATTTTTTTCGAAGTTCTCTAACATTATTTAAGATCGAAGAAGCGAAAAAGGACGGCAGAGCCATTCTTATCGAATGACTTGCCGTCCTTTTCCCAAACCCATATGCTCAAACCTCGCGGAACTCGTGCACCCACACCTTCATGTGCGGCAGCCAAGGCATGCCGGGGTGGTACGAGAGGATCGCTTGCTTGTATTCCTCCACGCTGTCGTAGCCTTCCTGTCTTGCATGTGCGTCCGTCAAGTCGCCGAGCGACTGGCGATACACGCGTTCGACCACGAAATCCCGCCCCTGCAGCGACATTGTCTCCCCGACATCCGCGTACCGCCCGTTGCGGCGCGTCGCGGTCTTCGTGCCGGCTAATACCTTTCGGATGTCCGCTTCCTTCGTGACGAGCTTCTCGATCGAGCACGTCTTCGGCGGCAAAACGTCTTGAGCTTCCACTTCCGACATGGGCTTCCTCCTTCGCGTTCGTTCCCACACTGTATCACAACCGGACCCCATTCACCAAAAAAGGGCCTTAGGCCGACCGGATTATCGCACGACCATCCCCATCAGCCCGACGAAAGCCGCGGCTTGATCCGCCGATATCGTACACCCGTCCAAGTCGTCGAGATTGACGTGCACGACGTCGAAGCGGCTGTCGCTAAGGTCCACTCCTTTGAGCTTCGTGCCGTTCAACGCAGCCTGATCCAAATTGCAGCGCGTAAAGTTCAAATTTTTAATGGTCGACGAATAAAAATCGGCGCTCGGCAACGAGCAATCCTCGAAGCTCACTTGTTTGAAATTCGCGAATCGGAAGTTCGAATAGTCGCTCAAGCAGTTCACGAATCTAACGTTCTGCAGCCTGCTCTGCGAGAAGTCCGTTCCGATGAGCTTGCAGTCGATGAACTCCGATCTGAGCATGAACGCACCCGACATGACGACGTTGGACAAATCGCAGCCTTCGAAGACGACATCGGTCAGCTCAAGCTGTTCCAAGGACGATTCCGTCACCGTGACATTGCGTAACAGCATTTTATCGAATGAAACTCGGGTCGCCTCTTGACCGTCGATCGAGACGTTTTCCAACAATCCGCCGCCGATTTCCTCTCTCGGCTCGAGCGAGCGGATCGGTTCGAGCGGTTGCAGCTCCGTCGGTAATTTCGGTTTTTCAAGTTTCGTTTTCATATTCGCTCCGCCTACAGTGTGATGATTACATTTCCTCGTTTATGGCCTTGGTCGACGTACCGGTGCGCCTCGGCCAAGCGCTCTAACGGGTACCGGCGGTCGATGATCGTCTTCAGTCTGCCCGACTCCATCAGTTCCTTAAGAAAGACCAGATCTTCCGCGTGCGCGACGGCCGTCCCGCCGATCACGCGCTTATCCGACGTCAGCGAATTCCACAATACGTTCAGCTCGGATCCTACCAGGCCTGTGTGTAGATAATACCCCTTGCTCTTCAAGAGGTGCCTGCACCGAGAGAACGTCGTCTTCCCCGCCGCGTCGAATATAATATCATATGTTTCGCCGGAAGTCGCAACATCCTCTTTCGTGTAATCGATCGCTCGATCCGCACCGAGAGACGATACCAAGTCGAGATTCGAAGCGCTGCACACCGCGGTCACTTCCGCCCCGAACGCCTTGGACAGCTGCACGGCGAACGAGCCTACGCTGCCCGAGGCGCCAATAATGAGGACGCGCTGGCCGGACCGGATGTTTCCTTTCCTTAGAAAATGCAGCGCCGTCCCCGCTCCGATCGCAAGCGCGGCCGCTTCCTCGTACGACGCATTGGCCGGTCTCGCGACGACCGCCCCGTCTTCCGGCATACATTTGTACTCTGCGTGAGCGCCATACTTCGCCTTGAAGGTCGATGCGAATACCTGGTCTCCGATCTTGAATCGGGCGACCCGTGCGCCCACGGCTTCCACCTCGCCGGCCAGCTCCATGCCGAAAATCGGACGTCTCGGTTTAAATAACCCTAGGGAGATCCTCCCGGGCAGCCAAAACATCGGAGGAACCGCAAACCCCCGCATTCTGCAGTCGCCGACGTTCACGGTCGTCGCGCGTATCTTTATCAAAATTTCATTGTCTTCGGGGATCGGTTTGGCGACCTCCATAAGCCGAAGCACGTCGGGAGAACCGTACTTCGCCGCCGCTACCGCTTTCATGCGAAGCGTGCCGCGAGGCGTCTTCATCATCCTTTATCTCCTCCCTGTTCTTCCCCATAGTAGAACACTTCTTCCAACGGCAAACGGAAGGCATGCGCGATGCGGAACGCCAGCTCCAACGACGGAGAGTAGTTCCCTTTCTCTAAGGCGACGATCGTTTGTCTCGTGACGCCTACCCTGTCAGCCAGCTGCTGTTGGGTCATCTCGTCGCGGTTGAACCGCAATTTCCGGATGTGATTGCCGACGACATGCTTCCCCATGTCAGACGCCTCTCCGATAGTGATACAGCCTCGTCAAGGAACCGGTCACCTCGGAGACGAAGCCGGAGCCGATCAGAATCATGAACATCACTTGCAGCGGCCGGTCGATGACCAGCGAACCCATGGCGAGCAGAAAGCCGAGGATAAAGATGAAAAAGGAATTGCGGAACGCCTTCAAATCGATGAGCCGATCCAGTTCATCCGCGAACGACGGTTCCTTCTCCCCGGTCGTGATCCGAAAGACGATGTTGAACGCGATGCCGATCGCGAGATGCGCCACGATGGAAAAGACGGCTAAGTAAAGCACGAAGGAACCCCAATAGCGCAAGGCTTCCCCCGATTCCGCTTCGCCTGCGGGGTACAGCGGGTACATGTACAAGCAGAAAGCGCCGAAGATGAAAACGGCGGCGATCAACGACACGATGCTTTTCTTTTCTTGATACGTCATAGGTCACGCCTCCTGTATACGACCCTTTACATAATGTAAAGTTTGTTATACATATCGTAACCATGATTATCCATTATGTCAAGTTTATTTTACATCATTGTACATAAAGAAGGCCAACCGGCGGATACCGGCTGGCCCTCTTGACTTGCTACCCTAGAACGGAGTGCAGAAATCTCTCTAACGGGGTCACATCGGTCATGTTCTTGTTGCATTCATGACCGTTCATGCATATATAGTTGCCGACCGAATTGTAGTAGTCCGGCGATGCGTTCGCCGGTCTCTTCTTGGATACGGCCGAGAACAACGTCAATTCTTCGAATCTATTGCACACGAAGCAAAAGCTCTTCTTATTCGTCGCCGTGAATCTGCCTTCTACGCCGACGAATCGTTCGCCGTCCGGATATACGATGAACATCTTGTTCGACGAAATATCGGTCCAGCTCAAGTAAGAGACGAAGCGGAAATCGATTTGCGACAGGTCGGGCAGCTTCAGCTTCTTGTTTTTCGGGAACAGCTTCCGAATTTGCGCTTCCGTGATTTGCGGAAACGCAAGCAGATACGGCTCGAGCCCCTGCAAATATTGCTGAACGTCTTCCGCCGTCTTCAACTCGGAAATCGATTCCAGCATCGTCTTCCGGTTGTCCGTTATGTCGGGAAACAGCTCCGCCGCCTTGGTTTGCGCGCTATAGCGGACGGACTCCACTACTTTCCGGTCGTTGACCGATCGGAGCGCATGAAGCACGGCGTTCGCCTGGTTTTTAATAAAGTTATATTGGTGGTTTCTAATAAATGGTACGTGCATAGCCGTCATGCCCCTTATTTATAGTTTGAAAAGCAAATAAGGTGCAAAGCCAAATATTAGAAACGATAGATGCCGATTCGGGCGAATTCGTAAATCTCGTTCTGCCCATGCAAAGTATCGCCTCTAACTTAGGCTTTGCATGAGGCTGCGCCAATCCGGCAATCTCTGATCGCCATCCGTATCACCACCTTGCAAGAAATATGAATATTATAACTGAATCGATACGACGGCGGCAACGACTTATTTCCACCACGAATCGTACATCGTTACCGGCAGCTCCCGTTTATGCTGCGTCGCGGCATACCTCTTCTCGATCGCCGTCCGGGCTTCGCCGTCGACCGGCTTCCCTTCCAAGTAATCGTCAAGGACGCCATACGCGATGCCGAGCTCCGTTTCGTCGGCTTGCAGCGGCTTCGCGTCGAGCAGATCCGCGGTCGGCGTCTTCAGATATAAGCGCTCGGGCGCATGCAGCCGGATCAACAGTTCGCGCCCTTGCCGCTTCGTAAGCCCCGAGAGCGGCAGCAAATCCGCTCCGCCGTCGCCGAATTTGGTGAAAAATCCGGTTACGGCTTCGGCGGCGTGATCCGTTCCGATCACGAGACACCCGTGTTCGCCGGCGATCGCGTATTGCGCCAACATCCTTACTCTTGCCTTAACGTTGCCTTTTTGAAAATCCGAAATGTCGCCTCCCGCCGCCTGACGATACGTCCGAACGAAGGCATCGACCGACTCCGCGATATTCAATACGATCGTTCGGTCCGGTTCGATGAAAGCCAACGCCGCTTGCGCGTCGGCTTCGTCCTTCTGTTCCCCGTAAGGCAGTCGAACCGCGGTGAACGTCGCATCGTACCCTTCCTCTCGAAGCTCGCTCGCGGCGAGTTGGGCGAGTCGCCCGGCAAGGGTCGAATCTTGCCCGCCGCTGATGCCGAGAACGAATCCTCTTCCGTTCGCGCGGCGGCAGTACGCTTTGAGGAAGTCGATTCGCTCCCGAATTTCCCGCGACGGATCGATGCTCTCTTTCGTTTTCAATTCGGCCATCACTCGTCTTTGCATCTTATTTCCCCTCCCGCTCTTCGTTCGCTTCTACCTTCGCCAATACCGAACGAATCATACGCATCTTTTTATCCCAGCATGCTTGGCTAAGGTCTACGGGGTATTCCACAGGATTCAATGCACGCTTGTATTCGTCCCATAATAAATCCAGGTTCGCTTGAACGAAGGCGCGAATCTCTTCGATCTTCGGCAATTCGTACGTCAACGTTCCGTCTTCGAAGATCGTTTCGTAAAGCTCCCTCGCTTCGAAGTCGGTCACGAACTTGGCGATATGCGTATGAACCGGATGGAACATCTTTAACCGCGCCTCGCGCTGCGGCTCCTCGTGCTCGAGGGCGATGTAATCTCCCTCGGCCATCCGATTGTCCCGATTGACGATTCGGAATACGCGCTTCATGCCCGGGGTCGAGACCTTCTCCGGATTGGAACTGATCTTGATCGTATCGACCATGCGACCGTGTTCGTCCTCGATCGCTATAAGTTTATACACGGCTCCCAGCGCCGGCTGGTCGTAAGCCGTTATGAGCTTCGTCCCGATTCCCCAGACGTCGATCTTCGCGTCTTGCGCCTTAAGGTTCAAGATCGTAGTTTCGTCCAGGTCGTTGGAGGCGTAGATTTTGGCGTCCGGGAATCCGGCTTCGTCGAGCATCTTCCTCGCGGTTTTCGACAAATACGCAAGGTCCCCGCTGTCGAGCCGGATTCCCTTGAACCGAATTCGGTCCCCGAACTCCTTAGCGACCCGAATCGCGTTCGGAACGCCGGATTTCAACGTATCGTACGTGTCTACGAGGAATACGCAATCGACATGCTCGCTCGCATACTTGCGGAAGGCGGTATACTCGTCTCGGTACGCTTGGACCATGGCGTGCGCATGCGTGCCCGCCGTCGGAATGCCGAAGAGCTTCCCCGCCCGTACGTTCGATGTCGCATCGAAGCCGGCCAAATATGCCGCACGCGTCCCCCAGATGGCGGCATCCATCTCCTGCGCGCGTCTTGTGCCGAACTCCATGGCGACCTCTTCGCCTACGATCTGCTTCATTCTAGACGCCTTCGTAGCGATAAGGGTTTGGTAGTTCACGATATTGAGCAGCGCCGTTTCGACCAGTTGGCCTTCCGCGAGCGGCGCCTCGATGCGCATAATTCCTTCGTTCGCGAATACGAGCTCCCCTTCCTTCATCGAGCGCACCGTACCCGTGAATCGGATCGTCTTCAGGAAATCGAGATACTCCTCCTTGTAGCCTTCTTCGCGAAGGTAAGCGAGGTCGTTTGCCGTAAACCGGAACTCCTTCAAGTAATGCACGACCCGTTCCAAACCGGCGAACACCGCATACCCGTTCCCGAACGGGAGCTTGCGGAAAAATAACTCGAATACGGCCTTTCGACGATGCATGTTATCGGCCCAGTACACCTGCGTCATGTTAATCTGATATTTATCCGTGTGCAGCGCGAAGCCGTCGTCCTTGTAAATTGCTGTCATTCCCGCTCCCCCTTAGCGAATGGCTGCGCCAAGCGCGTTCTTGAAGTGCCGCAGCGCCCATTCATGACCTTCCGCATCGAAGCTTGCGACCGCGCGCTCGTGAACGACGATCGAAAAGCCTTTGTTATATGCGTCCACGGCCGTGTGAAGTACGCAAATATCGGTGCATACGCCGATCAAGTGGACTTCCGTAATGCCCCTGGCTCGGAGCCGGAGCTCCAGATCCGTTCCCGCGAACGCGGAATAACGGGTCTTATCCATCCAGTACACCTGTTCGGCGGCTTTGTTTCGTTCGTACCAAGCGCCAAGCTCCCCGTATAACCGGCGCCCCGCCGTCCCGTTGATATTGTGCGGCGGAAACAGTCGGGTTTCCGGATGGAACGGATCCGACGCTTCGTGCCGATCGATCGCGAACACGACGAAATCTCCTGCATCGAGGAACTCCTTCGTGACGTCAACCATCGCCTTCTCGATCTTTCGCCCGGGTTCGCCGCAGGTCAGCGCCCCGCCTTCGGCTACGAAATCGCACGTATAGTCGATGTTAATCAAAGCCCTCTTCCCCGTCATCCTTATAACCTCCCTGAAAAGATAAGATTTAAACCTATAGGATATTAATAAGTTGCCGAGTAGATCGATTTGCTGACTTCTACGTCTTCGAACCGGTAGAGCTGTGTCGGCTTCTTCGACGTTCTGGTCGTCTTCTTCCCCTCTACCTCCCGAATGAAAGGAAGCGTCTTGATCTTCCTTGCGAAAGCGGGCTCGCTCGCGATGACGGAATCGGTCGCGACGGTTCGCAGCACCGCTTGAAGCTCGGAATACGTAAACTCTTCCGGCAGGAACGCCTTCGCGACGGTCGTCTCGAGCAGCTCCCTCGATATGACGGCGACGGCATCCTCTACGATCTCGCGATGATCGAATGCAAGATCCGATCGCAGCGCTTCCTCCACGGAAAATAGTTCGACCTCCGCGGCGTCGTCGTTCGCTTGCCGGCTCGACAACCGATGCTCCGGAACGATCGCGTAATGCGCATTCGAGATGATCCACCCTCTCGGATCGCGGCCCGGGCGGTCGTACACTCCGAAATGTTTGATATGGAGGCCGCCTACTCCCGTCTCCTCTTTCAGCTCCCGCTTCGCCGTCTCGAGAGACGTTTCGTTCGGGTCGACGAAACCGCCCGGCAGCGCCCACTTCCCGGCCTCGATGTTCGGACGCCCCTCGCGATCCGTCATGGACCGCTGAATCAGCATGATTTTAAGCTCCATCTTCGGCGGTTTATAATCCTCGTTCTTCGTGGAGATGATTGTGAAGACGGCAATATCCGCAGTGTACCCGTCGGGAGTGCGGTATTTCTTTACGTCGTACTGGGCCAGCGCTTGTTCGTTGGACAAGGGACTCACGTCTTTTCTTTTTTAATTAACATTTATCAATTTGTTAATTGTAAATATACTCCATGCCATCTTCTTTGTCAAGGATTTCCTTACCGCAATTTTCGCTGCCGCCGCTTGGATGCAGAACGAGTCCGCCGATCGTCGTCGGCCGCCTCGAGCATGTTCCTCGCTACTACGTTTCCCCGGCCAGCCTGCCCAGATGGCCCGCGCGAAAGCGGCCGTTGATTTCGCTTTGAGCACAACGTCCTGGCGAGGTTCAAGACCGTCTATCCATGACCATCAACATGCCGGATAACAGGTACATCACGGAAATCGCTCCGAATAATTTAAAAATGCTTGGCGTCATGGCGGCGTACATACTTATGGGGAGCGACCAAACGAACGAAACAAACATGTATGAAGGCTTCTTAATTAAGGAAGCTATCAACGCTACGAGGGCTGGCAGGAGAAGCGTAAAAAATGTAGTTACTAAAGGTTCGTTTCCAACTGTTGCATGAGTATATGGGTTATAAAATGCAAATAACACCCAAAGAAGAATTGAGCCTCCTGAAGCAAGGACCCCTACGAGCTTCCATAGTTTCATGTTCCTCCATCCTCCTTCGCGCGTCTCCAGGCTTCCCTTTCGCCTACTTCTATGACGCACCCGAAAGTTGGAGAGTTGCGCGCCGGGGAATCTGTATTCTATCGAACGGACAGGGCAATCGGGTATAATGGGTGAAACGAAGGGGGCGGAAATCGGTGGAGTGGTTCATAGGTTTGGCGGGCAGCGTCGCGATTGCGGGAGCGGCTTATGCGAAACGGTCGTTGTCCGGCACCGGCTTCCTTGCGGCGGTGGCGCTGGGGACATGCATGTATTCGCTCGGAAGCGCGATTTGGTTCGGTTCCCTGATCGCCTTCTTCATCTCTTCGACATTGTGGTCCAAGTGGAAAAAACGGGCAAAGGAAACGGCGGAGAGCGCCTATGAGAAATCCGGGCGGCGCGATGCCGGCCAAGTGTTCGCGAACGGCGGGCTGGGTTTGCTCCTCTGCGCGGCCCACTGGGCGTGGCCGCATCCGCTGTGGTGGTATGCTTTCTTAGGCGTAATGGCGTCGGTCACGGCCGATACATGGGCGACGGAAATCGGCGGATTGAGCCGGACGCCGCCTAGATCCATTAAGACGGGACGTCGCGTTCCGCCCGGAACGTCCGGAGGCGTCTCCGGTCTCGGACTGGCCGCTTCGCTGGCAGGCGGCTTGTTTATCGGGGCGGCGGCGTGGACATTGTTAACGGCGATACCGGGACAAGCGGCGCCGGATGCGGTCGCCGCTCCGGTCAGACTCATCGCTTGGGTCGGCGTTGCGGGTTTGGCGGGAATAATAGGCTCGTTGACGGATTCGTGGATCGGCGCCGCATGGCAGCAGATGTATCGGTGCGCCGAGTGCGGTCGCGAAATCGAACAGGTCCGCCACTGCGACAAACCAGCCGTGCGGATCCGCGGTCGCGCCGGCTGGAACAACGATGTCGTCAATGTCGCCGGTTCGCTTGCAGGCGGCTTGTTCGCCGCGTCGCTTGCGTTCGTTTTCGGTTTGGCCTGACGGAAGGAGCCCGGAGATGTGACCGGGCTCCTTCGAATTCATTTTCCAAGGGTGGAAATCATTCCGACGACATCGTTCGCTTGCTCGATCGTTCGATCGATGATCGAAGCCGCGGAGCGGTCGTCGGCTAACCTGAGACCTTGTCCCGCCCATAACGACATATATTCGGGGAGATTCGCTTGCGCTGCAGTCTGGCGAATATCTCTCGTCATAGCGTTTTGAATCGGGTAAGGCGGGATGGCGCCTTGATAATTCCGGAATTCCTCCATAAATTTCGTACGAATGCCGCGTGCGGCTTTCCCTGAATAGGCGTACGTAACTTCGGTACAATCCTCGGTAGACGACATAATCTTCTGTTTATAAGCCGGGTGGGCGCCGCTCTCGGGGCTTGCTAAGAAGGCGGTCCCCATCTGTATGGCGGAAGCCCCCAACGCGAGAGAGGCGATAAGCCCGCGTCCATCCATAATACCGCCCGCCGCGACGACCGGCACCGAGACATGCTCGACGACTTGGGGAACCAACGCCATCGTTCCGATCAAAGCATCGGCGGCGTCCTTTAAGAACGTCCCCCGATGGCCTCCCGATTCGCTTCCCTGCGCTACGATGGCGTGTACGCCGGCCGCTTCCAGCGCTTGGGCTTCTTCCACGGTCGTTGCCGTTCCGAGGACCGTCGTTCCGCGCGCTTTCAACGCTTGAATTACGTCTTCAGACGGCATGCCGAAGGTGAAACTGACTACAGGGACGCTCTCTTCAAGCAGGATTCGGATTTGATCCTCGAACGACTCCGCGGACTTAGGAGTCGACGGGTTCGAAGCGATGCCGAGTTCCACGCGGAAGGAATTCAGAAAATCGTTCATCTCCGCGATGGTTGCTTCCGATGTGCAAGGTTGTTCCGGGACGAACAGATTGATGCCGAACGGCCGATCCGTTCGTTGCCTGATCTCCCGAATGGTATCCCGGATCCGGTCCGGCGCGAGGTATCCTGCCCCGATGCTGCCTAATCCTCCGGCGTTCGAAACCGCCGCCGCCAAATCGGGGGTAGTCGGCCCTCCCGCCATAGGCGCTTGAAGAATCGGGTGTCTTATGTCGAGCATACGCGTGATTTCCGTCTGAAACATGAAAGTCCTCTCCTGTATTCACCATGTAAACACAGTATCCATTATACCGCCCGCCCCCCTATCAGTAACTTATAAGTTTGCCGCCTTACGGTTTTGCCGAGAAAAACAACTCGTTGTACAAGAAGCATTTGCGAAATTTTTGATGGATGTCGCAGGAAAACTGGTGATCGGCAAAAAATTTCACGTACCCGTCTTCTCCCCGGATATGCCGCCCTCTGTCCCACCATCTCATGAATCGGTTACTCAGCGGCGTCCGATCCGATAGGAAAGGCTCCATGACGATCACCCGGCCGCCAGGCTTCAGAATTCGACGGAATTCCTTGACGTAAGCGGGAATCGAATCGCAGGGGATATGGTGCAAGACGGCGATAATCCATACGTAATCGATCGATTGATCGTCCAGAGGCAATGTCTCGGATGCAAGCGGATGGAACGTATATCCAGGATGCAGCCGGCTTGCGAAACGGGTTCTTCGGTCATCCGCATCGACCCCTACGTAAAATTCCGGGGAAACCATCGTGCAGTTGGCCCCCGTGCCGCAGCCGAAATCCAACACGGAGCGCCGGTCCAGCGGGAAATGCATCGAGATCGGGTCGTGGATATATTTCTTGGTAAGCCACTTGGGACGGACAAACCGGTGATACAGTCCTGGGGAAAATTGAAAGTCGATGGAGTTCACCCTCCGAGATATCAGCTTGGAAATTATTGTGCGGTAACGATTGGAATTTATTCTCGCGCGGCTTCGGTTTATTTCGGATGTCGAACATCCTGTATGAGCCATCGTGCGCTGGCGAAGACGGTCACATTGCCCAATGGAGTTACGGCCCGGCGGGGATCGCACTTTGAGCCCGGCGCAACTGGAGGGCATCGCCGTAACGGTGGCAAAGCTGTAAACGAAAACGGGGCAGCGAATGACGGAGAAATCAAGTCCTTCGCTGCCCCGTTTTTTGATCATCATAGGCAAAAATAATTATAGTGAAAAGTTGAATTGTCTGTGCGGTGCCGGGGTGCTACCATCAACATAACGAAACCGAATGGAGTGAGAATGATGAGAACATTTGCGATCGCTTTAAATAAGCACGTTGTCGTCGGTTATGATGAAACGACGATCCCTAGGGGACGCATAAATCGGAGGTATTTCCTTGGAGACACTGAAAAAGTTTTTGGCTTATTACAAGCCTTATAAGAAGCCGTTAATCGCAGATTTGTTCTTTGCGGCGCTCGCTTCGGCGACCGTACTTGTCTATCCCCTGCTGGTCGATCGAATGACGACGAAAGCAATCAGCGTTGAAGGAATCGATACGGAATTCGTTTTAAAAATAGCCGGCGCCTTCTTGGTTTTAATCGTCGTGGAGTATGTCAGCAACTTCTATACGGACTATTTCGGGCACGCGATGGGCGCAAAGATGGAATCCGACATGCGGGACGATTTGTTTCGGCACTATCAGGAGCTGTCTTTCCAGTATCACGACAATACTAGGACAGGGCAGCATATGTCGCGAATCACATCGGACTTGTTCGATATATCGGAGCTGGCGCACCACGGACCGGAAGACTTGGTTATCTCTTTTGTGAGGATCGTAGGAGCGTTCTTTATTTTGGTTCAAATGAATTGGAGCCTCACGTGCGTCATTTTTTTAATTTTTCCTCTGATGCTTATTTTCGCGTATCGCAACAGCATCAAGGTGAAAAACGCGCTGAAAGAGAACAGGGAACGCATAGCGGACGTGAACTCGCAGGTCGAAGACAGCCTATCCGGGATCAGAGTCGTGCAGTCGTTTGCCAACGAAGCTATTGAAATGGAGAAGTTCAGAAGCAGCAACCGTCGTTTCTTGGAAAGCAGGAAAAGAGGGTATTTCGCTGAGGCGGTGTTTTACAATGGATTGCTTTCGTTTATTTCTTTTATCAATATTGCGGTTGTGATCGCAGGCGCCGTTCTGATCAGTTATCATCTCCTGCAGCTAACTCAGCTGATTACCTTCCTCTTATACTTGAATACCCTGATTGATCCGATCAAAAGATTAGTGAATTTCACTCAAAATTTGCAAAACGGAGTCGCGGGCTTCGAACGGTTCGTCGAGATCATGGATGTTAAGCCGGACATTGCAAGCGCCGAAGACGCCGTCGCGTTAACGGATGTGAAGGGCAAGGTGGAGTTCATCAACGTGGGTTTCCAATATGCCGGCGACTCGAACCATGTATTCAGGAATATTAACATCACTGCGCATCCCGGGGAATATATTGCGCTCGTAGGTTCTTCCGGAGTCGGAAAAACGACTCTATGCAGCCTAATTCCGCGATTTTACGAAACGACAGAAGGAACGATTCGAATCGACGGCACCGATATAAAGTCGATCCGGCTTACGTCTCTGCGAGACCATATCGGGGTCGTGCAGCAAGATGTTTATTTGTTTTCGGGTACCGTGAAAGAGAACATTTTATACGGGAGGCCAGAGGCTACCGACGAGGAAGTGATCCAAGCCGCCAAGAACGCCGACGCCCACGATTTTATCATGGGTTTGCCGGACGGCTACCATTCCCACATCGGACAACGCGGCGTTAAGCTTTCAGGCGGTCAGAAACAGCGCATCAGCATCGCGCGCGTGTTCTTGAAAAACCCTTCCATCCTCATATTCGACGAAGCTACTTCCGCCCTGGACAACGAAAGCGAGCGGGTGGTGCAGGAAAGCCTCGACAAGCTGGCGAGGAACCGCACGACCTTCGTCATTGCGCACCGGCTGTCCACCGTCCGAAATGCGGAAAGAATCATCGTGCTTTCGGAGCAAGGGATTGCGGAGGAAGGAACGCACGAAACGTTGCTAAAAAATAACGGGATGTATGCCAAGCTCCATTACATGCAGTTCCAACCGGTTGGATAAACATATCTACAAAACAGGTAAAATGACCATCCGAAAATCGGATGGTCATTTTTGGTCCAACCCTGCCTAAACAAGCGAATATTGCAAAACGATGCGATTCCGCACGATCCATGCCGCTGCCCGCGCTCTCCATGCAAGCCCCCAAAGCGGCCCGTGACAGTCTGGAGTAATTCGTTGCTCAATTGCTTCCTCGGCTGTCTCGCGTACAACTACCTCTAAGATCAGATCGTACAGTTCATGCCTCTGTTTCGGATCTAAACCGTACGCATCCACAAGAAGCCGAAGTTGCCGGGCTCGGACGTCAAGCGGAGGCAAACCTACCCTTTCGGCAACATCGTCCGAAATTGCTTGTAGCTCAAAAACTGTGAAAGATCCTTTCGTCGTTGAGGAAGGGCACGCACCGTTGAGCGCAAAACTGCGGCATCCTTTCCCGAATCCATGGATGGACAGCTTCGTTTTCCATCACGAAAGCGTAATATCCTAACACTGCGGAAAGCATGAAACCTTCGATTACCGAGTATATTCCCTCTTGCGGCGGCTCTTGGCCGTAGTACCCATTGACGACTTGCTCTCTAGTTTCTCTCGGGGCATTTAAAGCCGTCATCGCTACATCAAACAGACGATAACCGAAGCCGAATAAGCTGTAATCGATAAATACGGACCTCCCTAGCGGCGTAACCAGCAAGTTACCCATGTTTAAATCCGCGTGGATTATCCCCTGCTTCAACATTTCAGGACGTCCGGCCTTCAACCGATCAACGATGAGTTCGAGCGTTTGCTCCACCACACCGTAAGTCTCATCCGAGAACAATTCAAGTTCGACGCCGCGCCGAATTTGCTTGAGCATCTTTTGGGTTCTACGAATACCGTAATCTGGCCGATCCTGAAGGACGACTTCGTTATAGTTACTAAAGAACTCATGTAGGCTCGCTACCTGAGCGCCCAAGTTGTATGCTGCATCAGGAGTCGATAAGTCCTCCTTCGTCATATTGCGGCCTTCGATCCAGCGGAGCAACGAGCAGCATAGACTCCGCCCGTCGAATTCGATCTCGGTTACGAGTTGTCCGGATAGACTCTCTACGGGTGTTTGTACAGCCAGGTTCGTCCTGCGAGCAATCGCCTCCAAAAGCCGTAACTCGGACTCAACTCCTTGTTTTGTATGCTGTATGCCGGCCAAATTAACGGTTATCGGATCGTGCACGCGAAGAAGATACGCATCGCCGTTCGACCTATCGATCACTTTATAAGTCCGGTTTTCGTTATGCCTGAGCATCGTTGTTTCTGGACGGGCGATGCCATACTGGAGCAGAAGCCCTGCGATCTTATCGTCCGTCATGCACCCCGATTCGTGGGATTCAAGAAACATATGTTCTTCTCAGCCCTCCTTTCTAAATTCGTCTGAATTCCGGTTATTGGTTTTTCTCAAGTGTTTTTACAAGATCCTCCAAAATGTTGTTGAACATATTGAATTCATCTTCGTAATTGGGACCATAATTTGTTGATTTTATTGCATTAGAAATCTGGCACGAGCCTAATAAAATGGCAATGCCTAGAAAGATAATTGCACCTGTTAGTGTAAATTTAGGTTTATCGTGCATCTTCTCCCCCCTAATATCCTTTATATACTGACAAATCTGGAAAAAGTAGCGTTTAGATATTACAAGCCTCTTATGCGCCCATCCACGATCGGATCACTCCTCGCCTAAGAACTTTGGATATTTTTGTGCAATGCCCCTCCTATTCTCCTATGCTAAAATAATTCGCATCTCAGAAAGGCATCTAAAAGTCATGTCTCTTTGCATCTTTTTCTGAGAAATTTCATGAAAGCCGAAGCTTCTTAAGAAGCGCGGGGGATCCATTCTATGGGGTGAAGCCACATCGTGGCAGGGTGATTGCTCTTTGACCCGAACCCGTCAGCTAACCTCGCAGGCTGTTTAAAGGAGAAGATTTCAGTGAGAGGTTCAAAGAAGATCGTTTTAGCCGGAGTTCTTGCCCTAAGTACTTTCGCTTCCGCCGGTTCGGCTTCTGCCGCCTCGTATACGGTAAAGGGCAGCGATACGATGTGGAAAATCGCCGCTCGTTATGGAGTCACCCTCAACACCCTAATTTCCGCGAATCCTCAGGTGGCCAATCCGAATAACATTCGGACAGGTATGGTGATTAATATTCCTGCCGCTCAACAAAGCACAGGGACCCAATCGACTGCATCGACCTTCTCGCAGCAAATCGTTACGTTGGTGAACCAAGAACGCGAGAAAGCTGGCCTGAAGCCGCTATTGAGCAATAATAGCTTATCCGTAATGGCATTAGATAAAGCGAAGGAAATGTACAACAGTAACTATTTCAGCCACACGTCCCCGACTTACGGGTCTCCGTTCCAGATGATGAATGCGTATGGCATCCGCTATACGTACGCCGGCGAGAACATTGCCAAGGGACAGAGAACCCCGCAGGAAGTCATGAATGCTTGGATGAACAGCACGGGGCATCGGCGGAACATCCTATCCCCAAACTTTACCCACATCGGCGTAGGCTACTACAACGGAGTATGGGTGCAAGAGTTTATCGCGAATTAAGAAACATTACTTCAACCAAACAACAGGAGCAGCTGCCGCGGCGATCTGCTCCCAGTATTATTGCGCTATCGTCTCCGTATTCCTACCCCCGCTTTTTATACGCCCTCATGGCAAAGAGATAAGCTACGAGCGTGATTCCGACGCACCATGCAAGGGCGACCCATATATCATTGCCCACCGGTTGACCCGACAGCAGCGCACGAATCGCGTCCACGATCGAGGTCACCGGCTGGTTTTCGGCAAAGACGCGTACGACTTTCGGCATCGTATCGGTCGGCACGAACGCCGAGCTGATAAACGGAAGGAAGATCAGCGGATAGGAAAATGCGCTTGCGCCTTCCACCGATTTAGCGGTCAACCCGGCAATCGCCGCGACCCAAGTCAATGCCAGCGTAAACAGCACAAGGATACCTGCTACGGCAAGCCATGGCAGCACACCCGCCGACGAGCGGAAGCCCATCAAGAGCGCTACGAGAATGATGACGACCAGAGAAATGACGTTGGATACCACCGATGTCAGCACATGTCCCCACAGCACGGCGGAACGCGCAATCGGCATCGTGTGGAACCGCTCGATGATGCCCCGTTGCTTATCCAGAAACAGGCGGTACGACGTATAGGCAATACCGCTTGCAATCGCAATCAGCAGGATCCCGGGCAGAAGGTAGTTCACATAGTTATCCGTACCGGTCTGGATCGCACCGCCGAACACATAGACGAACAGCAGCATCATCGCAATCGGTGTGATGCAGACCGTGACGATGGTGTCCATGCTGCGGAAAATATGGCGCATGGAACGTCCGAGCATTACGCCCATATCACTGAAAAAATGTTTCTTTGTCGCTTCCATTTACATGGCCTCCTTCTTGCCGACGATGGCGAGGAAGATTTCCTCTAACGACGGCTGCTTTTCCACATACTCCACCTTTGCGGAAGGGAACAGCTTTTTCAGCTCCGAAAGCGTGCCGCTTGCGATAATTCTGCCCTCGTGCAAAATGGCGATTCGATCGGCGAGCTGTTCGGCCTCCTCCAAATACTGCGTGGTTAGAAAGATCGTCGTTCCGCCGTCGGCAAGCTCCTTGACGATCTTCCAAACCTCGATGCGCGCCTCGGGGTCAAGCCCGGTCGTCGGCTCGTCGAGGAAGATGATCTGCGGTTTTCCCACAAGGCTCAAGGCGATGTCGAGCCTGCGCCGCATACCGCCCGAATAAGTAGATGCCTTACGGTCCGCGGCATCCGTCAAGCCGAAGCGTGCAAGCATATCGTCCGCAACCTGACGCGGATTTGCAAGATGCCGCAGCTTGGCGATCAAAATCAGATTCTCCCGCCCGGTTAAAATCTCGTCGACCGCGGCGAATTGACCGGTCAAACTGATCGACTGCCGCACATGGTCCGGCTTTGATACAACATCGAATCCGTTGACGACGGCGGTTCCGCTGTCCGGTTTGAGCAGCGTGGTGAGGATTTTGACGGTCGTCGTCTTACCCGCCCCGTTGGAGCCGAGCAGGGCGAAAATACTGCCCTTTTCCACCTCGAAATCTACGCCCTTTAGGACATGAAGCTGCTTGTAGGTTTTTTGCAGCCCTTTTACTTGAATGGCCTTGGATTGCATATTCTTTCCCCTCCCTTATATAACTGTAACTTTGGACAAATCGGCTTCCATGCCCTTGAGCAGCGCATAGGTCAGTTTATCCATCGTTGCGCCGTCAAAGCAGATGGTTTTGATCATACGATAGTACTTCTTAGACAACGTAAAACCCGGGTGGAAAGAAACGTTTTTGAATGTAGCGCCCTTGAACGAAACTTCGGTTAACGCCGCTTTCTCAAACTTGACGCCGATAAACGTCTGTCCGTCGAAACGCTGCCCGCTCAGATCGGAGTTCGTGAAGTCGACCCCGTCAAATAAACAACCTTCGAAAATCGTCTTTCTAAGATCGGTTTTCGTTAACGTTACGTCGGTCAGCGTTACTCCTGCGAATTGGGTTCCGTTAAGATTCGCGCCGCTGAAGTCGGTGCGCACGAGGATCGACTTGTGGAAGCTTGCATTCGACAGGTCAAGGGCGGATAGGCTGCAGTCCGTCAGATTCGCGCCGTCAAACTCGGCATCGCGTACGTCGCTGCCCTGAAACGAACTGCCGGTCAAATCCGCGCCGGAAAAGTCGGAGCCTCGCAGCGCGCTGCTTGTAAACTGCCCTTTATGAGCCGTAACGCCGGCAAAGTCGCTCTCGGCCAAGTTACTTGCGCTAAAGTTCGGTACTGCTTGCCGCTCCGGCGAGCGGGAGGTCATTTTCTGATTCATTACATTCACTTCTCCTTTTAATAGGTTTTCTAACAAGCGCTTTGAACCCGGATCACTTGTACATACCAACCGATGGTATGTATTGGTTTAAAAATAAGCTGCCTCGCGGCAGTTTAGGTTTCTTTGCTGACTTCTCTAGCTGACAAACGCAACAGTTCCTCGTAGCGTTGAAACATTTGCTCATCGAACAGGTCTAACCCTAGGCCTTTCAATATTTCATCGAACAGCCTTATCTTGCGCAACATCGTCTCGGGCGATGCCGGTATGACCGCCGGGTTTAGCCAAACGTTGGTGAGAATCATCAACACTTCGCTTAGCTCCCTTGGATGATCGGTTCGGATCGAGCCGTCTCGCATCCCTTGTTCGATGATGGGCTGGATATACACGGGTACGGCTTTTTCGATGATGTTCTCGATCTGTGCCGCCAGCAGCTTCGGATTGCGTAAGAGGTTCGGCGCCGCCGATGCCAGTTCGTTCTGGGCGGGATTGTCGAGAGAGACGCGGGAAATCTTGCGGAGCTTCTCCCGGCCGGTCAGCCCATTGTCGTCCCTGACGGGGGACAGCACTTCGTCAATACCTTTGAACATATGGTCGGTGACGGCCTGCCAGATCTCTTCCTTCGACTTGAAGTGATGGTAAATCGCCCCTTTTGTCAGCCCGCCCAGCTCATTAATGATATCCTGAACGGAGGTCTGC
Organism: Paenibacillus antri; assembly: GCF_005765165.1. Classification (NCBI taxonomy): domain Bacteria; kingdom Bacillati; phylum Bacillota; class Bacilli; order Caryophanales; family Paenibacillaceae; genus Paenibacillus; species Paenibacillus antri. The sequence goes on from NZ_VCIW01000017.1 coordinate 103,425, forward strand.
TCGTATCCTTTTTCTATGAACAGGTTAAGAGCTACGGTTAGGATCTGGTTGATGGTTTCTTCCGGATATTTATTTCTTGCCATTTGTTCGCCTCCTTTCATACATTCGGTTGGTATGTAACAAATATATCCGATCGACTTTACGATGTCAATCCCTCCCAAAAAAATATTTTTTATTGGGGGGCTTTGTACAACTAACGTACCCGTTAACATGACGATCGCTTACTATCTACTGACCCGGCAGGAAGATTCCAAGGACTTAGGCTCGGATTACTTTGAGAAGCGACACCAAGACGCCATCGTGAGACAGACGGTTCGAAAGCTCGAAAACCTTGGTTTTACCGTAACACTAGCCACATCTGAAGCGTTCTGACCCTTCCCCTCCCATACAAAGAAGACGCAGCTTTTTAAAAACCATTCAAGCTGCGCCTAGTTTGTTATTGTCTTTTTTAGGGGTACGTTATGCGTTATTATCAGGGTAGTTCTACGCATTGTTTAAGAGTAAGATCCTCTAAAGCTTAATCGTCAAGGCAATGGTGCATCTCCTCAAGCTCTTTGGATAGTAAGGTCGTGGTTTCATGTTGTTGTTCTTCGGTTTGCTGATCGTAGACAAGTTGTTCAATAAACTCCCAAATGTCTTCCAACTTCCGTCTGCCCTTATAAAACTTGAGTGCATTGCGCTGAATGGAAAAAATTTCATGTTTATATATATTTACAAATTCACTGTAGTTTGAACGGTTCACCAAGAACATGAAATCCGCTTCGATTGGGGACAGCCGAAGCCCCTCCCAATCGATCAGGTACAGACGTCCACACGAATCAATAAGATTCCAGTTATGCAGATCCGTATGGCATAGTACCATTCGCAGATCATTGCCCCTGAGTTCATGCGCAAGCGATTCAACGGTACTGAATAACTGTTTTAAGTGTATCAGATAAGGACTTATCATACTCGCTGCAGACGTCGGCAACATGTTCCACCCTTCACCCCAAATATAGCTAAGGTGTGGCAAGAATGGAATAGAAAAATCCTCTCGGAGTGCGCCAGTTGGAACAGGAATTTCCTCGCCATAAGAGTGTAGTTCCGCAAGAATATGACGCTCTCGTACCCGTTAGTTGAGCGACCAGGGACTGCGAATTGCTGAAAGTAGGCGCCGCATGCCAACCACGTGCCCGCCCGTGCCAATGACGATCCATCGGTATTGGCAGCCGGCTAGGCCGGAAAAGGCAGTTCGACTTTCGGCGCGTAACCCTAATCGATCCGGACTAACGTGTTCGAAGCGAAAGGTCAGGGAGTAGGACTAGAAACGATGGCACCCGTCGAGGACCAGCTCACGTCCCGGGACAGCAGTGATTACCTGAAAACCAGGAAACGTCGAGCCCACGGTAAGGGGCCATGGCCGACACGCTGTGCAGTCTGCGGATCCAAGCAATCTCGCGTAAATGGCCATACTAGGAGGCGAGAAGGATCGGTCCAGTGTTTCGCCCAGATTACGCCTAACGTCGGCGTGGCTCCCCTGTACTTTTAACCGATCATCGATCTCGGCTTAGTTAATTGGTCTGTCGTAGAAAAAAACGGCCGTTCAGGAGCAGACTCCTGATCGACCGTTTTCGTGTTATAAGTTTAATTCGTCATGCCGTGCGGGTCGATCACGAACTTGCGGGAAGCCCCGCTGTCGAACGCCTTGTACGCCTCCGGCGCCTGATCCAGCGAAATCTTCGTCGCGTTCACGGCTTTCGCGATTTGCGCCCGGCCGCTAAGAATAGCCATCATAAGGTCTCGATTGTATTTCATGACGGGCGTCTGCCCCGTCACGAACGTATGCGCCTTCACCCAACCTAACCCCAAGCGGATCTTCAACGTGCCGATCTTGGCATCCTCGTCGACGGCTCCCGGATCGCCTGTGACGTACAGACCCGGGATGCCGAGACGTCCGCCCGCGCGCGTCACCTGCATGATGGAGTTCAAAACGGTGGCCGGCGCCTCCCCTTGCCCCGGCCCATGGCCGCTCGCCTCGAAACCGACGCAGTCGATCGCGCAGTCGACCTCGGGGATGCCAAGGATTTGTTCGATCTGCTCGCCCAAATTCGGATGCTCCCTCAAATTCACCGTCTCGCATCCGAAGCTTCGCGCCTGCGTCAGCCGTTCCGCGTTCAGATCGCCGACGATGACGACGGAGGCACCGAGCAGCTGCGCCGAATGCGCGGCCGCGAGTCCGACCGGGCCGGCTCCGGCAATGTACACCGTCGCGCCCGGCTTGACGCCCGCGCTTACCGCCCCGTGGTAACCGGTCGGGAAGATGTCGGACAGCATGGTCAGGTCTAAGATTTTCTCCATGGCTTGTTCCTTATTCGGGAACTTCAACAGTTGGAAGTCTGCGTAGGGCACCATGACGTATTCCGATTGGCCGCCGACCCAGCCTCCCATGTCCACGTAGCCGTAGGCCGATCCAGGACGGTCGGGATTTACATGTTCGCAAATATGGGTGTCTCGTTCCTTGCAGCTCCGACAGCGGCCGCATGCGATATTGAACGGGACGGACACGAGATCCCCCTTCTTCATAAACTCGACGTCGCGCCCGACCTCGATGACTTCCCCTGTAATTTCATGGCCGAGAATCAATCCGCTCGGGGCGGTCGTTCTTCCCCGAACCATGTGTTGATCGCTTCCGCAAATATTCGTCGTGACGACCTTCAATATGACGCCGTGTTCGCACTTCCGGCCGACGTTCAACGGATTCACGCCCGGTCCGTCCCGCAGCACCAAATCCGGATAATCGGTTTCCCTAACTTCCACCTTACCTGGTTCTACATACACAACCGCTCGATTCCCAGCCATCCCTTCATCGCTCCTCATCGAATATGCTTTGCGCGTATGTAAGTCGCTTCCGTAGGTCTACTTCATTATACTAGAGATTCGGCGAGGTTTATGATATCGCTTTCATATTTTTTCGTCAAAATAAGGAAGTAGACGCGGCGAAACGCCTCCCGCGCGTTTTATTTTCGGAAATCTAGGGTTTATCCTATCCTAAACTATCCTGCCCAATTACTTCAATGAACAACGGCAGCCGATCGCGTTCCGGCTGCCGCCATGTGGTGATTGTTGTTTCCACAAAACCGCCACTAAATTCTTTTTATTATTAATAATTTCATGAATCAAACCATTCTTGATTCAAAATAAATTACCTCCAACACTATTTTCTCCTTACACTACATACATCTAAGCATTGAGAAATAACTAGTAGCGCAGAAGGGAATTACTCGAAGCAAGCCTAGAGAACGGGAAACAATAGCGTAAAAGATTTTCAAGTTCTTGGCCGCCGCTGTATCATTTTGGAGTCAATCTAATGCGGACGACCGCGGACGTCCCCCTTTTTTATCGGTGCAATTAGATTAGTTGAGCCAATTAAAATTTCGGACCTACCGCCACAGCTATACGGGATCCAGAAGCGCGTTTTCGATCATATGAATGCGAGTAGTTTGTTATGTTATCGGAAATACAAGGCCAAATGGGCCGCAGCTTTCAAGATGCCTTCGCGCTCCTTTTCCAGCGTTCCCCAGAAGCGGTGATCCTCTAGCTCGATGCTGACCGCGCCTTGATAGCCAAGACTATCGAGCCTAACAGCAACCTTGCTCCATTCAACGGCGCCGTGTCCGGGAATCGTATACCGCCAGGAGCCTTCCGAAAATCCGTATTTCGCCCCAAAGGTAGCCGGCAGGACGCCGCATTCGTAGAGCTCGTCATTCAAAATTTCCGTATCTTTGCCGTGGCAATGGTTAACTCGTTCGCCGAATTCCGTTAAAGCCCGCAAATAATCGATTCCGAGCCGTACGAGATGGGAAGGATCGTAATTGAGTCCGAAATGCTTGGAAGGGATCGCTTCGAACATGGCGCGCCACATCTCCGGCGTGCAGCCGATCGTCGGGTAATGGGGAGCCGGTCCCGGCCAGCCCTCGATCGCGATGTAAACCCCCTGGCTTTCGGCATGTCGGACAAGTTCTGGGAACGTATCTTTCCAGATCGCGAAGCTCTCCCGGCGCGGTGTCGTATGATCCTCTGGCACGAGGCACATGAACATGACCTTGGCTCCGAGCGCTGCCATGCTGGTCATTTGCTGCTTGACAGATTCCGCTGCGGCATCCCGGCGGGCTTCGCTTTTGCTCAGAAGCGCGCCGGTTTGCGCCGCATCAACTGAGCCGATGCCGATCCCCGCCGCATCGCAGATTTGCTTCAATTCCGGATTCAGCTTTGGAACATCAAGCACGTCCATGCCCGCTCCAGCGGCCCATGCGGCTACTTGCTCCATACCTTCCGCGCCGATCTTCGGCGGAATGCGCATACCGATTTGCACCTTCATCTCGTACCTCTCCTAATTATTCCGAATGGTCTTCCCGTTTCATAAGGCTTATACCCGGCCGCTTTGAAACGATGGTTGTATACTTCGAAAAGCCGCCGTTCGCGGCCTCCCGGATCCCGAACAAATAACGGAACGCTTGCCTGTTACAGGCGGATCACTTGGCTGCCGTTTGCCGCGCTCCTCCATGCCGCTTCCGTCAAACGCGCAATTCGCAAGCCGCAGCTCGAAGGAGCTGCCGCTTCACTTACTTTGCCGAGGATTAGATCAACAAAGTCGCGGTTCGGGTCGCTGGAAGCCGGAAGCTCCTCCTTGACTTCGACGATTTCCCTTTGACCTTCCCTGGCGACAAAGATTCGACTGTTGCGGAACAGCACCGTCCCCTTGTCGCCGTGAAAGGATACGTCTTCATGCCATCCGATCGTGGCGCTTCCTACGACGTTGAACGTCGCAATTGCGCCGCCTTGAAAACGTACTGTAACCGCAGAATCGATATCGACCTGCGTCCCGCGATTGTCGATGAGGGCGGATACACTTTCCGGCTCGAGACCTGTCGCCCACAACACAATGTCTAGCAAATGGCTGCCAGAATCGTTAAGCTGCCCGCCGCATGACAATGCCGGATTTTGCCTCCAGGTGCCGGTCGTGCCTTGCTGCCAGTTCTGTGCCTGATACGCGCATATATAATTGATGTTGCCCAATTCACCCTTTTGGATCAAATTCCGAATGTAAATGTATGGCCCTTGCAGGTGGCGCTGATAAGCGACGGCGAGATGCTTGTTTAGTTTTTCCGCTTGAGCGATGATGCGTTCCGCGTTCTCGGATCCGTCGACAAACGGCTTCTCCATAAGCACGTGCAAGCCGCCCTCCAAGCAAGCCATTCCTTGCTCGAAGTGCATGCTGTGCGGCGACACGATCACGGCGGCATCGGCGTTCACCTTGGCGATCGCTTCCCGGTAATCCGTAAAAACCGCTACGCCCGCAAGATCCGGAAAACGCGATCTCACTTGTTCGAGCGCCGCCTCGGACGGATCCGCGAGCGCCGCGATTTCCGCTTCTGGCACTTGCAGCAGCCTGCGAATATGCTCTCTTCCCATACCACCGACGCCAATCATTAAGAAGCGAACCTTTTCCATACAACAGCACCTCCAGAGTAGGTTGTAAAAGCTACTTTTTGCCGTTCCATTAATCAGCATTATTCTCTACGCATGTTCAGCAATCCTTCCAAAGTAGCGCCTAAGCATTTTTTCTTTTATAAAATTTGTCTATGTTAAATTTTAATGTTGATATTTGACCATAAGAAAACCGCCTTGGTGGAAAGGCGGTTTATTGAGCTATCGTCCCCGTTTACTTCAATAAAAGCAACACGTAAACCAGTTCATGTTAATGAGGTGTAAATATTATCCGTATACTTAGTAATGGCTTCATCATAATCTGGATACTTATAGCCGAGACATTCTGACACAGCTTTTGAATATTTTCTGAATAACTCATAACAAGTGAATAACGACTGCCACATTTCCTGATACCCATTCTCAGAATAGGTTGATAGGAGCTTTTCCCAATCTTCATTAGGAAGGTAACGATTAATAAATTTATAGTTCTTTCCTACGCTAAAAGTATATCCGTGTTCCGAACCGATTTGCCAAGCCATCATTCTTAATAAATTAGGTCTTCCAATCTCGTTTAAATGGTCAATCGCAAAGAGTATTTCTTTTCTGGCTAATCCTTTTACTACGTAAGTCGAAACCATCCAGAACTCATTACAACAATCATCAAATGCCCTTGCGGTCGGCTTGCTAATCCAATATTGACGATCGTCTGCGATCACTTGTTGATTGATTAGAGTATCCTTATCGAGCAGGACCTCAACTAAACCGTCGTTCTTGGCAAAATAACCACCCGCCTCGTTAATGGGGATAAGTGTAAGGTCTAATTTATTACCATCCTCAAAGAGAATGATATATGAAAACCAGTTACCTAGCTCTGACGGAAAAAGCTCCATATCCTCGGGTTTTTGCATCATAATCCGATTCCCAAAATAATCAAGCCAGTGGTCATTCTCCTTGAAAAACTCAATATCTGTCACAAAGTAAGAAATGTCATAATCCTGGAATATATCAGGAGGAATATTTTTGTTTGTACGTGACCCTTCCAATGTTACCAGTCGGATTCTATCATCTCTTATAGCAAAACCCAGAAGTATACTCATCATTTCTTGTTCGCTTCTCAATAGATAGCCCCCCGTTCTAACCATATTCTTTTGATTCATCGATACTCTTGATAATAACGGGACGAGGCCCGGCTTGCTGCAGTTTCTCCGAGAGACGTGGGTCTCCTTACCAGTTGCAGCTTGCTGGACTTCTGCAAGAGGTGGATTCCGTGAGCCCCCTGCTCGTAGCATTGGTCTATTTTACCTTATTTCTTCATATTAAGTTGTTACGCATAACTGCCCCGTCCCTTCAACGAAGAAGGGAGCAGCTCCGCGCGGCGCTCTGCTCCCCGGTTATTGCGCTTTCGTCCCAAGTGTCCTAGTTTATAAACCGTACTATTCCTAAACAAAAGGGCGGTGACTGTTTTCGTACAATCGCCGCCCGTCCATATTGTATCATGCCGCTTCTTTACTGGGCACTACTGGAATTTCGTATGCTGCCTTAGTCTTCATCAGATAATAGATGACGTTGACCAATTTTCGCATGATGCAGATTATCGCTTGTTGCTTGGTTTTCCCTGCCGCCAGCCGCTCCCCGTAGTAGTTATAGAAGAAAGGATTTCGTGGCTCTTTTTTCGTCCTCGTAACGGCAATTTGACGAATCGCAAGGGCTTTAATGATGTCGTGCAATTCCCGATTGCCCTGCTTGCTCTTGTAGTTCCTGAACTTGTTGCCTGACGCTGCTACCACCGGAGCGGCTCCGGCGAATCGGGCTAGCTTGTCCGGTGAAGCGAATCGGTGTATGTCTCCGATCTCGGACACCAACTCTGCCGCAGTAACCAGTTCTATGCCCGTCATGGTTTCTAGTTGAAACCCTAACTGTTTCATCAGGCTTTCGATTTCCCGTTCAATACGGGTCAATTCACGCCCGTAGAAGCGGATGTTTCGTACAAGCCCCTTCACGATGAAATCACGCTTGTCTTGGAAGTCCCTTGTCGTATCGCCATCTTCTGCTACTAGGCTTAGAATCTGCTCAGCCTTCTTCGTGGAAAGACCGTTGTTGCTTAACTTGCGAAGGTACTTCGCTAGTTCCTCGGCCCCCACGCCTGACAATCGACTCGGAGAGGGATACTTATGCCAAAATGCTAACGCTGTTTTGCCGTCAACCTCAGAGAAGAACTTCTTATAGCTCGGGTAATGGTAGCCTAACTGCTGATGGAGTCGTTTAACCATCCCTGTAAGACTCTTCGCTTGCCACTTCCGCTGAGTCACAAGCTGACTAATCGCCCAGTACAGGTCAATCGGCTTTGCATCCGGCAGATTGTAAAGTTCGTCCCGTAGCACCCTTGCCACGCATTCTGCATCCCATGCGTCGGACTTCTCGACCGTAACATGGCTTTTCCGTCGGTTGTTCGCCAGTTTCGCGTTGACTTCCTTCACCCAACAGTTCTTCTCGGTCAGATAAACCGCTAATGCCCTGCCGAAGCCGCCCACGTCTTCAAGACCGTACACAACAGAAATGCCCTTCTTGGCATGCTTCTTTACTTCCTTCTCAAGCTGCGGAAATGCGGAGGGCTTGTTATCGAACTTGATTTCACCTAACTTCCGATTCCAACAGTCAATGATGACTGCGGTATGATGCTGCTTGTGCAGGTCAACGCCTACGTAAATCAGTTTATCCGGCTGTAACATGCTCGCTCACTCCTTAGATGTTTGGGATTGAATGATTACTGCTGCGTTGGAACGTCTGCGGCTCCAACCCACCAGTAACCACCCAATACGGATGGTTAGGATCAAGTCGGTAAAACAGGTCGCATCCTCAGTTCGAGCGGACAAAGCCGCAAAGACACGTTAGCGAATCCTCGTTTTACTTCTATGCTCCGTTAGATGATTGCCTGATGAAGCCCCTCGACCTCAATGCCGCCGTAGTGGTAAAGACCTCGGTAAAACTCTCTGCGGTCAAGTATCCGCTTGACCTGTACTTTGCCAAACGGCTTGCCCTGTTGCGTGGTAAAGCCTTCAACGTTCAGCTGTGCTGCTAATTCCGTTAATGTCCAACTCGGGTACTGTTCCCGTATGTCAAAGAGCCGTTTTACTGCTAATGCTTGTCTCTCGTTGACTGCTATCGACTTCTGACCTTTGTTGGCCTTATAACCGAACGCCGCTCGACCTCCGGCATAGCCGCCCTGCTGTGCTTTCTTGCTTCGGCCTCGGCTTAACTTCATGCTGATCTCTAAGCGTTGGTAAGCGTCGAGCAACTCCATCAATCCGTTAATCAGAAAGTCGGACGGGTCTTTCTTGTAGATGGAGTAGGTCGGCTGCTCGATGCTCTTTACGTCTACGCCGTACTTCTTGAACTCCCGATGAACAAGCACCTTCACGATGTCAGACCGCCATAAACGGCTCGTATTCAGCACCACAACTGCGTCATAATCTCGGGTGGCTAGTGCGGCTAACATGCTCTGAAAGCCAATTCTGTCCACTTCAAGCGCATCCTCATCCACCTTCGCCCCACTAATACCTTCATCCGTAAAGATGTCCTGCAAGTTCCATCCTTGCTCCTGACAATAGGAGCGGATTTCATCCTGTTGGTACGCTAAACTGTAACCGTCTTTAGCTTGTCCGCTTGTTGAAACTCTGACGTAACCGATGACATTCATGCTTTTCCTCCCCCTCCGTTACGATAATCACAATTTCCGTTACGTTACAACGCTACAACGTTACAACGTTACAACGTTACAACGTTACAACGTTACAACGTTACAACGTTACAAAACCATTATATGACGTTACAGCGTTACAAAACCATTATATGACGTTACAGCGTCACATGCAATGTGCTTTTTCGTAAATCATGATATAGTGGTTCATATACCGTTGGGGGAAAGTATGCTATGAAAATCAAGATTAGATTGCAGGAACTGTTAGACGAACGAAATATTTCTCAACGTCAACTTGCGCTTATGGTCGATATGCGTCCCGGCACAATAAATGCTCTTTGCAGGGGAACGACGGATAGAATTTACATCAGCACCCTTGAGCAGATATGTAACGCCTTGAACGTACACATCCATGAGTTAATTGACATGGAAGATAAATAGTGCCGCCTCTCAGAGCCATTAGGAGAGCCGCCCAACGGGACGGAAGGAATCGACGGCGGAACCCTATCTCTGACTCTTGAGTAAAGTAACCGTAAAGTTATCCGCCCGTCTTTACCAATCCCCAAAAGAATCTAGAATCCCCCTGAAATGCAGACCGCCGCTCGGCGTGTCTGCTGTTTCTTTTTCAAGTGATTCTTAGCTTGATTCTTCTTTAATTGAATGTTGTTAATGATTATTATTAGTGAGACTCTTTGACGGTCTACAACAGACTTTATGTCTGCCTTTCAGACTCTCAGTCTTGCATAACCGACTCTGCGTCAAATCCGTGGACACATTGTCTACAGCCCCTGTTTTCTAGCCATCAACAGATTGTATGGCGGTTATCAGGACAGAGAGTCTGATGAGACAACAGACTCGTCATTATTGACCGTTCATATCGGGCGGAAATCGTAATGCCGACTCCGATTTTAGGAACTGAGCATAGCTGTCGAGAATTTCCTTCTCAGCGTTTTTGTCCATTGGCAAGCGTCTTTCATGAAGTCTTTGAAGTCTAGTGATAAACGCCTTGTACTCATCACGCTTCATTATCCCTTGAACCCATAGCGTCAACTCTCTTTCATTGACCTGCTTCCGTACACTACCGATAAACTCATGGGTCTTTTCGCTCATCAGCAAATACGGGTGGCAATGGAGATAATTCGGCAGGTAATACGTATTGTTCTTGCCCTGACTGACGAGTATCATCTTCTTACTAGCCAGTTCCGTAATATGACGCTCTATGGTTTTTGAACTGCTATTGACATTTCGGGCAATCGCTTCGATGGTCGGATAGCAAAGGTTCTTATCGCTCATATAAGCGATGAGGTCAATGAGAATCAGCTTCTCATACGGACTCAGACCGTAGCACCGATGAATTTTATGCGGCACTTTGGTAAAACCCTTGTGCTGTGACGTGAATTGGCTTTCCTGACTTACCTCGTCCATGTAGGTATTAGCGGCTCTATTGCTCTTTATCAACCATAGTTCATTCATTTTCGTTTCCCCCTATTGAATGTTCCGCCCAATGGCGGCTATGAAGCAGGGGAGGCGGCTAGCCTGAAACGCATCCTTGCCTGCATATGTCAACTGCTCGTCAGCAGATTTCTTCCTTGCGCTGTAACAATCGCAACAATGGTCAGTTCTGTTGCGGTCAAAATTAAATAATTCGATTTCACCGCCCTTATTCTGAATTGTCTTGCTATCCATACAAGAAGATGCGACTTCTGAACTTTTCACCCTCCCTATCTTGAGACAAGATATTGTACAGTTGCGGTTTAAATTAGAGAAACCGCAAGAAAGCGAAGTTAACAAAAAACAGGTCAATCATGGTGATATCTGACCATAATGAACCTGTAATATGTAACGCTAAAGCGTCACTTAGGTAATAAAATTCAAACATTTATGTGCGTACAGGCATATTAGCGGAATGTCATACGGGGATGATGGGGATTAAGTTCTTTTTGACGTAGCTGCCCGTTTCATTCGGCACTGGGTGGGGGTAAAAGAAAGACCTTGAGGATTGATGCCCCCAAGGTCAACCTAACAATATTTTTATGTCTGCTCTCGAAACTTAACCTCCAAACGACTAGCACCAATTAAGCAACTAAAATCTTCCGGATAGTCCTCGGGAACAAACTTAAAAATATAACAACCCTGCTCAACCTGAAATTTCGTGTTTACTTTGGAAGCTTCATCTCCTTCAAGAATAAGAAATACAGCTCTCGATGTGTCTGTCCGCCATTCTACGGGTGCTGAAACGAAGACCACACCCTTAAAGTGAATTTCTAATTCATGAGGGTACGATAAGCTTTTACCGCCACCAACGACAAGTTCGTTTCGTTCATATCTAATAATTTCAAAATCAAACCACAGTTCTTTTTGGATATGACTATTTATTGTCTCAACTACTGAAGAAATACCATTCTCACTCACAGAATCACGTCCTTTAAGGAAGCTGAATATGTGTATCAGCCGCCGCTTGTGCGTTATAATTTGGACTCGATGGTTTTAATGTACTGGTATGATGCCATACTCCATTATGGTCAATATATTCCCAACCATAACCTTGACCGTTGGCATTTGTACCTTGTTGCCTCCGTGCAACCCTGTATATGTCCCCAGTCTTTCCGTAATTAGGGTCTGCTGCGTGAACCCTTACTTCAAAATCGTAACCATCTTGAGACCATTTTTGCTTTAATCCGTTAGCAGGAACACTAGTTAGATTTTGTTGTTTCAGTGCTTCATTGAGATAATGCTTGCCATCCAAGCAGTCAATATTATGAACCCAAATCCCTAAGTCACTTACAAAGTAGGTATGGAAGTCAGCAACAGTAAAGTTGTACACCTTAACTTTCTCATCGTGTTTAACAATCTTGATGCTATCAATCGTCAAGGTATTGCCATTACTCTGCTGTAGCTTATCCCCCACCTGCAAGTCAGCCGCTAGTACCCAGCCTTTACCTTCAACCCAAAACGGATGGTTGTCGGTGGTCTCAATGACTTGGTCGCCTACGGTCAGTTCGTAGATGATTTCCTTATCATTTCGATACAGATGCGTGACTTCCTTGTAAGCTTGCTCGCCAGTCTCTTCATTCTTGGCGAGAACCATATCTCCGACTTCAATATCTTCGATATTCTTCTCCCCTTCGTCTGTGAGCACCTTTGTTCCGGCAGTGAAGCAGTTGCATCCTATAACTGCCTTCTTAACATCATCAACTACTTTTTTAAATGCGTCAGTGACCTTTTCTAAAAAGGCCGGAGCCTTTTTAATTACCGTTGGTGCAGCTTTAACGGCTCTTACTCCTGTCCCACCCGGCATATAGTCAATTGTATTTACGAGTGGTTGGATAAATCCGATTTTCTCATTTTCCCACTCCAAGGCAGCTTCGCAATAGGATTGTCCGAGAGCCTCAGTAAAGCAATGACCACTCGGGTCAACATACCGTAAGGGGTTGTTAGCTACATACGTATAAAGATTCAACGTCAACGGATTCGTAATATCCCCTTCATACGTATCCTTATCCATGATGCGGCCGCTACAATATCTCGATATACCCTTCTGTTCCATGTACGCGAATTCGTTGCCCATCTTTTATCAGTTTGGTAGCATTTTCTACTCCGACAACTGCTGGCAAGCCGTATTCGCGTGCGATAACGGCTCCATGGGTCATCAGTCCGCCGACTTCGGTGACTAGGCCTTTAATGGATACGAACAATGGCGTCCAGCCAGGGTCAGTAAAGGAAGTGACTAAAATATCCCCATCCTCTAGTACAGCGTCTTCCATTCTTAAGATGACACGTGCACGCCCCTCCACCACCCCGGAAGAAACAGGAAGACCTACCACAGCTTCGGACGGGAGATTTCCCCGGTTATACTTCCCTGTAATGATTTCGCCGTCAGACGTGATGACACGCGGGGGAGTTAGTTTTTCAAAAAATTTATATTCGTCTTTTCGTTTATCGATGATCCGATAATCAAGCTTGTTGGTACGCACGACCTCGTGAAGTTCTTCAAAAGTGAGATAGTATATATCTTCTTTTTCATGAATAACGCTCGCTTGTACGAGTTGTTCGGCTTCTTTCAGTAAAGCCTGCTTATAAACGAAGTAGCGATGAATCATGCCGTATTTTGGATACTCGCGATAACCGATGAAATTCCGGATTCGATCGATCATTCGTTTCGTTTCTTTGGCTTTTTGTTCACCATCCGGTAATCGTTTCAATCGAGCTAATAATTCTTGTTCTTTTTTCAAAGCTTCCCGGCGACCTTGCTCCATTTTTCGAATGCCGGCATTCGGTTCAAAGTTTTTGACGTTATTGAGAATCATTGGGACAAGTGTAATCGGCTTTTCGCTCCAACGAGTTTTGGTAATATCGATTTCTCCGGCGCATCGCATTCCGTATTTATTGAGAAAAGCATGGATAGCGTCTAAAGCTTCCTGTCCACCATCAAACGTAACGAGTTCATCCGAAAAGTTATCGTCTTTTACATGTTGTAGAAAATCGACTACTTCTGGATAAGGACGTATCGCATCTGCTACATCCAATAAAGCCAGACCCATTTCCGAAGTAATATTGTTTGATACAGATTGAGAAAGCGTATCTGCTGCGTTTTTTTCGCCTAACCACTCGTTCATGTTTTCATTGATCCATGATGAAGCATTCATAGCAGCCATAAACACTGCCGAACTTTGCGGGTCAAATAAAATCTTCTTTAATTGCTGGATATCTTCCAGAATAAAATCAAACAAATCCGCTCCCGATTTCGCTTGGATGTTTTGTTTTAACTCTTCTATCGATGTTTGACTACGCTTAATCAATTCAGAAACGATTGTCGGATTGTTATCGATTGGTATCGGTGTAACTGAATTGCTTCTGCTGGGACTCGGCGCTTCTCCGTCATTCGGTAATGATTTAATAAAATCTCCTCGCTCGATTATGGTCATAAGTGCGTCTTTCATGAGCGGATCATGTTGTCCCATGGTATTTAATAAAGTTTCTCTGCTGACGGGTGAAGCCAGATGATGCTTGATATCAACAAACAACCTCCCGCCGGCTTTACGCATAGGCGCAGGAGTCGTCAACAGGAAAAAAGACAATCCCAGCGGTTTCATGGGGTCAAGCATCATTTGTTGATGACCGACAGATACATAAACGTGGTTTTCTTGATCATTCGCTTCAGGGATCGGGTATAAAGTAGTGATCGGCCGGCTCTGGACAATGTAAAAAGTATCGTCAACCAAACACCATTCGATATCTTGCGGGCAGCCGAAATAAGCTTCGATTTGCCTTCCTGTGCGTGCTAGTCGTAAAATTTGTTGTTCGTTTAGCGTTTGAGTCATTTGCCGATCGGGATCGATTTGCCGGGTCTCCGTTCCGCCTTCTTTTCGTCCATAGACAGCCAACTTTTTGGTTGCTATCCTCTTTTCGACGATTTTCTCTTCGCGCACCTTATAGCAATCGGGAGATACCAAGCCGGAGACCAGCGCTTCCCCAAGTCCGAAGCTGGCATCGATCGATAGCAGCTTGCGGTTAGAAGTCATCGGATCCGCGGTGAATAAAATTCCTGAGGCCTGCGGGAAAACCATCTTTTGAACGATTACGGATAAATAAACTTGACTGTGGTCAAATCCATTTTGCATACGGTAGACGACCGCGCGATCTGTAAATAAAGAAGCCCAACATTTGCTAATATGCCGTAAAACGTCGTCGACGCCGAGGATATTCAAGTAGGTGTCTTGTTGACCGGCAAAAGAGGCATTCGGTAGATCCTCGGCCGTCGCGCTGGAACGCACTGCATAAGCGTGCTCCTCCCCAAACCTGGCGAGATTGCGTGTGACTGCTTCCACAACATCGGAAGGAATTTCTACTTCCATAAGGGTTTGTCGAATCTCCCTGCTGATTTCGCCGATTTTGTCCCGGTCTTCTACTTTAAGCA
Source organism: Paenibacillus antri (assembly GCF_005765165.1). Classification (NCBI taxonomy): domain Bacteria; kingdom Bacillati; phylum Bacillota; class Bacilli; order Caryophanales; family Paenibacillaceae; genus Paenibacillus; species Paenibacillus antri. Next base: position 118,508 of record NZ_VCIW01000017.1, read on the forward strand.
TGGCTAGTCGATCCAACAAAGCGTGATACGTCTCGTTTTGTTCGATGGCTTTTCGATATCCCGCTGTTGTAACACAAAATCCTTCAGGTACTTGTATTCCTTCCATTTTTGATAATTCCCCTAAATGTAATCCTTTTCCGCCAACGAGAAGAAGCTGCGTCTTTTCCACTTCCTGAAAACTGAGGACCAATGAACTCATTCGATATCGCTCCTAACCAGTGAATTGTGAAAAAACATTTGACAAGGGATTGGCGGCGTGGTACACTTAAATTGTAAGATGAAATAAATATGCCTTCGAAGAATTAGGTAGTCGTAATCCGATTATATCATCGTGTCTTTTTATGCGCAATATATAAAGAACCTGGAACGCTGTCCAGGTTCTTTTTTTGATTTCCCGCTTCGAGGCGCGGCCATCATTCAGTTTTTATACCCCAACGCTCCGAAATGGTCGGGAACATCAGGGGCATAGGCGTTCGGCGGAGCGGCCGATTCCGAACCTGGCTCGAATGTCCTTATCGACTGGAACCCTACATCCATGAAATCGTTCAGATATTGAGAGATCGGGCGATGGTACGCCCCTAGCGTGGAGCGAAGGGTGCCGGTGCCTTTGGATTTCCAAAATTGCGGAGCGTATTGATATACCTTCCTTGATCCGTCCTCGTCAGGATGGCTGAACGGCGACTGGAAGCAAGGGTGCATAACGAGCCAAATCATGAATCCGCCGGGTTTGACGATTCTATAAGCTTCCCGGAAAACTGCCTTATGATCGGGAATGTCCATAAGCATCAAACTTGAGATGACTATATCGTAAGACGCGGTTTTAAAATTTGAGGGGAGAGCCATCGCGTCGCCATGGACCCAATCGACCTTTTCGTTCAACGCTTGCGCATGAGCCAGCAATTTTTTACTGATATCTACCCCTGTAACCGACGCACCTAATCTGGCTAATTCGCTCGAAAGATCTCCCGATCCGCAACCAAGATCGCAAATGGATGCTCTCGACAAGCTTGTAATCCGTTCCAATCGGCTAATGATGAACCGATGAGCTCGCCCCGGGCCGCCTTTTCGAACCATTTCCCTGTACTGATCGGCAAACGAATCATAATCGATCATGTCGCTATGCCTCGCTTTAACTTGGATTTATTTCCCACACCTTCATTGTACAGAATGAAAACCAATACGAAAAATATATTGTTTAGAACAAACCGTTCACAATTCGAGATCGGTTTATTTGCGTGCGGCTTCATTGATGCGTTGGGATCACGGAAAAAGAAAGACCCGCAAGCGGCACCTCATTCGGTGTCCGCTTACGGGTCGTCGCGCGATTAGTTGCTGTTATAACGGTCGAAAGCTGCTTGATATACTTTCAAATATTCCTCTACGCCCATATTGTGCACGGTTTGTACATAGCTGTCCCACTCCGTGAACGGCGCGGAACCGTTAATGAATTTCGCTTCCATCTCGTTCATGTACGTATGCATATCCGAACCGATCGTGCTCATGAATTCGGTTTCCGATTCGGTAAAGTTGAAATTATACCATAGCTCCTCGATTTGGTGCGGAGCGGCCTTGTTCCCGGCCTCGACGGCTTCCGGAAGCGATTCGGAGCCCTTAAACCAGTTTAAGTGCACATAACCGGGATAACTTCCGCCCATCCAGCTGACATAGTCGGTAAGCGCTTGATCCAACGTCAATCCGTCCGGGTTGTTTTTAATCTGCTCCACGAACTCCAAGGTCCCGTCCGTATTTTTCTTATAACTTACCCCTTCTTTGCCCATAAAGAACAGCGTCGCGCCTTCTTCGCCGAAGAAATGATCCATCCAACGGACCGTCGCTTCCGGATGCTCGTTTTTATCCGTGATAGCGAACGCCCCGGGCCATACCATCGGCACTTTGATATGCGTGTATAACTGATCCCCGTGAGGGCCTTTCAATGCTCCTAAGCCGATATAGTTCTCTCCGTTATATTGAGTTAGCGGATTCGGGTTGATGGTCGAAGCAAGCAATTCTTGCGCTCCTTTGGCATACAACGTCTTGCTGTCTTGCGTGAAAATGTCCGGGTCCACCAAACCTTCGGTATACAGCTTGTTCACGAACTCCAAGACTTCTTTATAATTCTGCGTCGTCCGGAAAAACCGCAGCTCGTTCGTCGCCGGGTCCACGTCCACATGCTTATGGCCGAGACCGCGGGTGCCGACGCCCCAAGCGCCTTTGATTTGATCGATGAACGCGCCGGTCCCTGTCCCGCTATACGGGATTTCGTCCAACTGGCCGTTGCCGTTCAAATCGGTATTTTTCACAGCCACCAGAAAGTCGTAATATTCCTGGATCGTCTGCGGCTCCTTGATTCCCAGTTGATCCAACCAGTCTTGCTTCACCCATAACGGCGTTCCGATCAACATCGGAAGGAATTCCGGGTCGTAGAAGGAAGGCATCGAGTAGATGTGTCCGTCAGGCATCGTGAGCGCCTTCCGCAATGCAGGGTACTTCTCCATCAAAGCCGTAAGATTCGGCGCGTACTGTTCGATCAACTCGTCCAACTGTACGAAGACGCCTTGGCTGCCATATCTCATCAGATCGGCTGCGGGCACGCGAGCAGTAAAGAACGCGTCCGGATAGTCGCCATTGGCGAGCGCCAAGTTCCGTTTCTCGGTTAACCCGTCGAACGGAACGAATTGGAAGTTAATCTTCATGTTACTCATTTGCTCCATCTCTTGGTACACGAGGCGCTCCTCGAACGGAGTGCTCCCGTTCGCGGGCGCTAACCCTGTAAAGAACGTCAGTTCGATCGGTTCATTGACGATAGGCATCCCCGTCGCATTGAAAGTCTGCTGCTGTTCGGACGAATTCGTCCCCTCGTTGGACGAGGCGGACGGGCTGGTCGGTTCCGCGGCGCCGCCGGCGCAACCTGCCGCTAAGCTTGCTGTTAAGAGCATCGAAGACGCTGTTCCTAGCCACTTTTTCCTTACCACCATGAATCTCTCTCCTCTATCGTTTTTATATATGCTCTGAGGGGATTACCCCTTTAAAGCCCCAATCATAACGCCCTTCGTAAAATACTTTTGCAAGAAGGGGTACAGCAGGAAGATCGGTAGATTCGCCACAACGATAATGGCAAACTTGACGGTTTCCTCGTCCATGATCGTTTGCGCATGCGCATGGTCTGAGGCATTGATCATCTCTTCCATCTGCCCTTGAATTAAGATTTCGCGCATAAACAGCTGCAGCGGATACTGCTCTCGATCCGTTAAATAGATGAGCGCATTGAAATACGCGTTCCAATGACCTACCGCGTAGAATAACACCATGACCGCCAAAATCGGCAATGAGAGCGGCAAGACGATCCTGAGGAGCGTTCGAATATCGGAGCTTCCGTCGATCGCGGCCGCTTCCAATATTTCGCCGGGAATACTGGTTTGAAAATAAGTTCTCATGATGAGAATGTTGTATACGGAAACGGCGCTTGGAATGATAAGAGCCCACATCGTGTTGGTCATGCCAAGGTCGCGCACGACCATATATGTCGGAATCAATCCCCCGCTGAAAAACATCGTAAACACGATCAAAGCCATAATGAGATTTCGTCCGTAGAAGCTTCGCTGGGACAACGGGTAGGCCGCCATCATCGTCATCACAACGTTAATGGCCGTACCGACGACCGTATAGAGAATCGTGTTCGCATAACCCGTGAGTAAGTCCCTATTACCGAATACCTTCTCGTAACCGGTGAAGCTGACGTTTACCGGCCAAAGCCACATGTTCCCCGACAGAACGGCGGCGGGATCGCTAATCGAAGCGCTGAGCACGAATACCAACGGATAAATGACGACGGCGCTTATGAATACCAGCAAGGCGCCGTTCACGATATCGAACGGATGAATGTTGCGCGATAGCATATCCTCTTCCCCTTTACCACAAACTTGTCTGATTCAGTCTTCGAGCCATCCGGTTCACCATGACGAGCAGCATAAAATTCACGACGGAATTAAACAGTCCGACGGCCGAGGCGAAGCTGTACTGCGAACCGAGGATCCCGCTGCGGTACACGTAGGTCGAAATGACGTCGGAGGCTTCCATATTCAACGAATTTTGCATCAGAAACACCTTCTCGAACCCGACGCCCATGACCGATCCGACATTCAGGATTAACAAGATAACGATCGTGGGACGAATGCCCGGCAAGTTAATGTGCCAGATGCGCCGAAGCCGCGACGCCCCGTCCACGCGAGCCGCTTCGTGCAGCTGCGGGTCGATGCCCGAGAGCGCCGCCAAATAAATAATGGAGCTCCATCCCATCTGCTGCCAAACACCGGAAAATACATAGATGCTCTTGAACCAATCCGGCTCCGTCATAAAATAGGTCGGCTGACCTCCGAACGCTTCGATCGCTTGGTTGACGATCCCCGTCGTCGGGGACAAAAAGATGACGACCATGCCAACCAATACGACGGTGGATAAAAAGTGAGGCGCATAAGTAACGGTTTGTACGAACCTTCGGAACGGACTGCTTCGCACCTCGTTGATCATTAATGCCAATACAATCGGGATCGGAAACCCGACCGCCAGCTCATAGAGGCTTATACCGATCGTATTTTTCAGCAGCCTCCAGAAGAAAAAGCTGTCGAAAAACCGTTCGAAATGTTTCCAACCGACCCAAGGACTGCCCCATATTCCCTTCGTGCCGATGAAATCTTTGAATGCGATTTGAACGCCGTACATCGGAAGATAATGAAAAATTAGAAAATATACGAGTACGGGGGCGATTAATAGATAGAGCTGCCAATGCCGCTTGACGGCGATATACAACTTTCTCGTCCTCAACGAGTGCTCCATGGTTTCCTCCTATGCAAAATGTTCGTGTTTGGCGCAGCTGCCTCGAATGACGAATTCGGTGGGCAAATAGCTGGTCAACGGCAGCGGGATTTTCCCTTCCATCCGTTGGGTCAGCAGCTTCACGGCAATCCGCCCCATTTCTTCCTTATGTACTCGAACCGTCGTCAGACCCGGATTCATGTATTGGGACATTTCGATATCGTCGAAAGACACCACCGACATATCTTCGGGAATGGACAGTCCGAATTCTTGAATCGCTTTGTAGGCGCCGTACGTCATCTTATCGCTTGCGACGAAAAGCGCCGTCGGCCTGTCGTTCATTCGCAGGACATCCACCATCGCTTCATAACTCTGCGCCGTATCGAAGCCGCCGTCCCGGATCCACTCGTGGATCAAGGGAATCGAGTTTGCGCCGAGCGCCTCCTTGTACCCTAGGTAACGCGCTTCCTGCTCGAGAGGGGCGCCTACCCTGGAGCTTCCGCCGATAAAGGCGATTTTTTGGTGACCGAGTTGAAGCAAATATTGAACTGCTTGTCTGGCGGCGCCGCGAAAATCGACCGTCACGCCATCGATTCCCGGCTCCTCTAGACCTCCCACGCAGAATAGCCACGGAGCCTGCTTCGACAGCGTTTTTATGATCGAGGACTTCAACGGACCGACGCAGATGACTCCTACATGCTGTTTATCGATGTCCGCGAACGGGTCGGACTTGAAGAAATCCTCGACTTCGACGGTAAAATCCAACGCCAATCCCTTCGTCATCAGCTCGCTTTCGATTCCGTAGATTATTTCTGAAAAATAAGGATCTTGATATTTCGCCTTCGCCTGATGTAAGACGAGTCCAACCCTGATCTCCGATGCTTTCTCGCCGCTTTCGTCCGGCAGTTGCAGCTTGTGATAGCCCAGTTCTTTCGCGATTTGGATGATCCGCATACGAGTTTGATCGTGAACCGGTGCGATCCCATGATTCCCGCTCAGCGCCCGCGAGACGGAGGATATGGAAACGTTCGCCCGATCGGCGATCTCTTTCAACGTAATTTTCATGACAACACCCGACTTCAATTAGATATCGAACCGCAGCCCGTTACGCCTGAAAAAAATGCAAAAAATTGCAATTTCCGCTTCGTTTTTTTCAATTTCTTGCTTTTAGTTTAGTCGTGTAGTGTTAAGCCCAGGTCAAATCTATATGTAGAATTGGTAAAGATAGATTTGCTCCTCATTCCATGCAAAAAAAAAGCACCGGCTCGTTATGCCGGTGCTTCGACTTCGTCTATTCGAACTTCAAGCGATCTCGTTATTCGTCGCTTTTGTATTCAAGAATATCTCCGGGTTGACAATCTAACGCCTTGCAAATCGCCTCTAGCGTCGATAATCGAACCGCTTTCGCCTTTCCGTTTTTCAATATGGAGAGGTTGGCCATCGTGATTCCGACTCTCTCCGAAAGCTCCGTTACGCTCATTTTTCTTTTCGCCAACATCACGTCGATATTGATTATAATGGCCATGTCATTCACCTCAGACCGTCAATTCGTTTTCTGTTTTTATATCGATAGCTTCTTTCAAGAGCTTTTGGAGAACAGCGGCAAAGACGGCAATGACCATGGAGGCGAAAATCAATACCATTCCGATGACGATAATTCCCGGGGCATCGTCTCTCTCCGCTATGAGGTAGAAGAGCGGCAAGCCTACAACATATAAGCCGCTGATCGCGATCGCGCAGTATTTAATAGACTTTAAAGCTCGTACCGATAAATCCGAGAACGCTTTGTTCTTGTCGATATAGCTGAGCAGTTTAAAAGCTTGATACAGAGCAAAGTAAAACGGGATTGCCGCTGCATACATATCGAGGAAAACGAGATATTTGATCGCCGTAAAATCCGGATACAATTCGGCTGCGTAACTCGCAATCTGCGGCACCAAAAATATGCACAAAGCAAGGACCGGGATTCCGATAAGGATGACTGCCGCCTTTAAAAAGAGTGTTGTTCCTTGTTTCATAAAAAGCCCCTCGCTTAATTTAAAATGTAAAATGACTCTAACACAATTCATATCGTTTTGCAATAAATCATTGCCGATATTGAATATAATTTTGCTGTTGCAAAGATACTGAATGTTGCAGAGATACTAAATTAGCGTATTCGCCCGCCCCACGACAAAGACGGCTCTTCGGTCGATCACGAAGAGCCGTCTTTATTTACTTCCTTTGCGCTTATCCTTGCACGGGAACTTCCGTCGCCGCCGGCGTTTCCTTCCGCCGGAACACCCGCTTCACTCGATTCGCGAACCGATCCGCATACACGTACATGACCGGTACGAGCAGCAGCGTAATGAGCGTGGAGAACGAGAGACCGAAGATGACGACGATCGCCATCGGAGCTTGCATTTCGGCGCCCTCCCCAATGCCCAGGGCCAGCGGCACGAGACCGAGCACGGTCGTGAGCGTCGTCATCAGGATGGCACGAACGCGGCTCGGCGCCGCTTCGACGATCGCCTCTTCAAGCGACATCCCCCTGCCGCGCAGCGTATTCGTATAATCCACGAGCACAATCGCGTTGTTGACGACGATGCCGGCGAGAATGATTACGCCGATGAGCGCCGTGATTCCGAGCGGCGTATTCGTGACGAACAAGCCGACCAGAATGCCGATCAGCGTCGGCGGCATGGCGAACATGATGACGAACGGGAACAGCAACGACTCGAACTGTACGGCCATTACGATGTAGACCAGCACGATCGAGAACGCGAGCGCGAGCCCGAGATCCGTGAACGACTCCATCATATCCTGCGACTGCCCGCCGGTCGAATACGTATAGCCGTCCGGGAAGTTCATGCCCGCCAGCGCCGCCTGCACGTCGGCCGAGACGGAGCCCAAGTCGCGGCCGACGACGTCGCTCGTCACGTTCACTTGCCGCTGTTGGTTTTCGCGTTGAATCATGGCCGGCCCCTGCACCTGATTGAGCTCGGCGACCGTCGACAGCGGCACCGTCTGCCCGGAAGGCGTCGTCAGCTTGAGCGACGTCAGCGCCGCCAGATCGGAGCGTTGCTCCTCCGGCAGGATGACCTTCACGTTGAATTCGTCGCCGCCCTCTCGGTACTGCGTCGCCGTCTGCCCTTCCATCGATAACTGAATCTCGCCGACGATTTGTTGATACGTAAGCCCGTAGAATGCGGCCGCCTTTCGATCGACGACGATATTCAGCTCCGCGTTGCCCTCCGAAGCCGATTTTTCGGGGTTGAAGACGCCTTGCACGCCGGAGATCGTCCAGATCACCTGGTCGGCCAGATCGTTCAACACTTGCTGATCCTGACCGTTGATCGCGATTTGAATGGGGCTCCCGCCGGCCAGCCCGCTTTCCAGCTCGGATACGGTAATTTCCGCGCCCGCGATGTCCGCGGCTTCCGCGGCGATCGCCTGGACGACGTCCGTCGTCGCGATCTCGCGCTCTGACGCGCCGACCAGGACGATCGTATAGCTCGCCGTATTGCTGCTGCCCCCTCCGAAGCCGCCTCCGCTTCCGACCGTGTAGTACGCGGTCTCGATAATATCCTCGTAAGGCTTCAGTAGACCGCTGACCTGCTCCGTAATCGGCAACATCTCTTCCAGCTTCGTGCCGCTCGGCGCTTCCACCGTAATTTGCATCTGGCCTTGGTCGGCACCTGGAATAAATTCCATTCCGATGAACGGAACAAGCGACAAGCTGCCGACAAGCGCCGCGAACGTCGCCAGCAGCGTCGTCTTCTTGAAACGCAGTACCCCTTTCAGCAGCCCCTTATAACCCGACAGCATCTTGTCGAACGCGCGGTCGAACCACACGAGACGCTGCTTCTTCGCCTTGCCCCCCAGCGGAGAAATCAATTGGGAGGATAGCATCGGGATTAATGTGATCGCCGCGATGAGCGACGCGACGAGCGAGAAAGAAACCGTCAGCGCCATCGGCAGGAATAAGTCCGAAGCGAGACCCTCGACGAAGACGATCGGCAGGAAGACGACGACCGTCGTAACGGTCGACGCGATGACCGCGCCGCCGAGCTCGGAGGCGCCCTTCATCGCCGCCTCCTTCATCGGCAGCCCCTTCTCGCGATAACTAAAGATGTTCTCGAGGATGACGATCGCGCTATCCACCATCATGCCGACCCCGAGCGCAAGGCCGCCCATGGAAATGATGTTCAGCGTCTGCCCCGTAAAATACATCAGCGTAAACGTGGAAATGACGGCGATCGGAATCGATAAGCCGATAACGAGCGTCGACCTTGCGCTGCGCAAAAATAAGAGGAGAATAAGCACCGCGAGCGCGCCGCCGCTGATCATATTGCTTACGACGCTATTAATCGACTGCCGAATGATCGTAGACGTATCCGCGATCGTCTCCAGCTTTACGCCCGTCGGCAGGTCCTCCTTCAATTCCTCCAACGCCGCGCGTACTTCCTCCGCCACGCTCACCGTGTTTGCGTCGGATTGCTTCTGGACGGAGAGAACCAGCGCTTCGTTGCCGTTCACGTACGAGAGCGACGTCACCTCCGCGAAGGTATCGTTCACCTCGGCCACGTCCGATACGGTAATTCGCCCGCCGGTCGGCAGATGAATGAGCGTATCGCCGATCTCGGCGACCGAAGCGAACTCGCCCTTGACGCTGAGCTGCAGATCGCCGACGCCCTTGTCGACCGTGCCGACCGGAGACGACAGGTTCTCCGTTCGCAACGCCTGCACGATCTGCGACGCGGACACCCCATAACGAGATAGCTTGGCCTTATCGAGCTCGACCAAAATTTCCCGTGTCTTCCCGCCCTGCACCGACACCGAGGCGACGCCGTCCTGCCGTTCCAAATACGGCACCACGACATCCTCGGCGAGCGCTTGAAGCCGAACCGCCTCCATGCCGGACATTCCCATCGTAATGACCGGGATTTGCTGCGGGTCGAAGCGGAGCACCGTGGGCTCGTTCGCGTTGTCGGGCAGGAACCCCTTCACTTGATCTACCTTCTCCCGCACCTCCATCAGAGCGTTATCCAGATTCGTGCCCGTCTTGAACTGCAGAATGATCAATGAAGAGCTCGGCTGCGACTGCGACATCAACGAATCGATACCTTGCAGCGAGCTGAGCGACGATTCCAGCGGCTCCGTAATCAGCTTCTCGATTTCCTCCGGCGCGGCCCCCTGGTACGAGGTCGCCACCGCGGCGATCGGCAAGTCGATCTTCGGAAATAAATCGATCGCGAGGCTTCGCAGACTGACGCCGCCGAGCGCCAAGACCGCGATCACGATCATTAAGACCCCGATCGGCCGCTTGACCGAAAACTCAACGATTTTCAATTCGCCGCCTCCTCCACGATGTTGACCGAGTTGCCGTCGCTAAGCGTGAATTGGCCTTTCGTCACGACGTCGTCATTCTCCGCGAGTTCCCCTTCGACCGCGCTGAGGTCGGATTGCGTCTGCAGCACCGTCACCGTCGTCTCCACGGCGCGTCCGTCCTTCACGAGGAAGACGTACGCGCTTCCGCCCTTCTCCACGATCGCCGACGTCGGTACCAGCGTCGCATCGCCGACGAGCTCGTTCTCAAGCAGAAACTTGGCCAGCATCCCCGGTTTGATGTTTTCTTCCGGATTCGGCAGCTCCGCTTCCAGCGTGTAGAAGCCCGACCCGTCCGCCACGGACGACAAATACGTTATCTTCGCCGTCGACGTCGTGCCGAGATCGGCCAACTCTATCTCCGCCTCCGTCTTGCCCAGAAGCGCCAGCATCTGATTCGTGCTAACGCTCGCGACGATCCGGATCGGGTCCAAAGCGACGATGCGCGCGAACGGCGAAGACTGGCCGACCAGTTCGCCGGGCTCTACTCCGACATCAACGACCTTCCCGTCGATCGGCGCTTCGATCACGGCGTTCTTCGCGTTCAACTGCGCGAGCTCGACGCGGAGCTGCGCCTGCCGCACGCTCGTCTTCGCTTGATCCAGCTGCGGCTGCGGCGCTCCGGAATTATGGAGTTCCTTATACTGATTTTGCGCTTGTTCCAATGCTAGGCGTTCCATCTCCAGCTGAATGCTCAGGTTTTTGCTGTCCAATCGCCCGAGCACGTCCCCTCTTCGAACGAGCTGATCCTTGACGACCGCGAGCTCGGAGAGCTCGCCGCTCATCTTCGGAATGACGTTCACGTCCGCGCTGGGAAGCGCCGAACCGATTAATTCACTTCGCAGCGTCAATGCGCCCTTCACGACTTTCGTAACCTGAACGGGAGTCACCTTCTCCTTGGCTTGCTCGGCGACGGGCTCTTGCATGCTGCAACCCGCAACTGCGGCGGAGACGACGCAAGCGGCCACGACCAACGTAACGGCTCTTGCAGATTTCACGGTTTCGTACACTCCTTCAATATTTCTCTATGAAAATGACTCATCGGTCACAACTATAACCTACATATACGCAAAAGGAAACCTCCAGTTTCATCATTTTTCGCGCGGCTTGGGATGACTCGTTGGTCAATGCCGACGATTCGCCGGAATATCCCACTCGGTGCGGCGCGGCCGCATCAGTAGCAGCACTTTGCGCTTCATCCCAATGGGTTCGCTCGAACTTCCCGGCCGCACGCGGTCGGGTGCCGTTGGCGCCGTGCGCGGACGGAGAAGAAGAGCGGGGGGCAGTTTATAAATAATTGATAACCCCTTCCTACCTGGGGTTAATCCTGTAAAAAAATAACGTCCGGCGAACCCATCGCCAGACGCTGCATATGCCTTTTACTATTTCATAAAAACCTCTCGTTCGGTTGGAGTATGAGCGGCCATTGGAGTCCTGCGGAAATGCCCCTCATAATGCGAAGGATTGGAAAAGGGGAGCCCCCTTCTGTAACGGTTGCCCTTGAGGTTCGTTATGGATGCTGCGGCGGCTTGTTCTCCCGCATGTCCATCAGGCTCTTCCTTCCCTCGTGGAACAACAGCTTGAGCGTCTTCGTCAGCACGATCTTATGCTCCTGCGATTGATTCAGCGCCCGAATCATCTGGGTAACCTTCTTCCACTTGGCGCGGGACAGATCCTCGATCGTCCAGACGTCAGCGGATTGAAATATTTGGAAGAGCGCATCGACGAATTGCTCGCGCTGAGGCTTCGCAAGCTGACCCAGCCACGACTTCAGCGCGGCCTCCACCACGCGGCTCTCCCTCGCCACCTGTTCCGCCCGGACAAAGCTCGGACCCATGACTTCCCAGGAAAACGCATCGTGTTGCATCAGCAAGGACTGATTGCTCCTTACGACTGCATACGCCTCCTCATGCTCCAGCAGCATGCCGACGACCGACGACTGCGGCACGATCGTTCGAATGCGATCGCGCATCTCAGCATAAGCGTCGCTCCTAGCGATCTTCGCATCGAATCCCGGTCCGTCGTTATTGTAGGCCTCTATGATTCGCGACTTAACGTCGGCTCGGCACATGACCGCCGCATACGCCGCGAGGTTGCCGCCCTTCGAATGACCGCCGAGCCGAAGCGGCGCGCTTCCCTCTACCGCTGTATCCTCCAAGTACCGGACCGCTTCGAACTGCGAGGGTACGGGCGTTGTAATGGTCATATTGAAATTTTCCTTCCAACCGACGATCGTACTGTCCGTTCCGCGGTAGGCGACATACACGGTGCCGTCCTCCAGCTCGACATGCATCGCAGCGAATTGCTTCGTTCGGTCTAGGTCGACGATGTTTTGGAACTTGGACAGCTTCGCGTTCGCGAAGCGGGCGCAGTGCCGAACCTTCCCCAGCAACGAGACGGAGTTGCGCACCATATGGCCGAAGCTCTGAATGCGGTCTTCGCTGTATAGATGGAAGTACCTCTCCGCCGCTTCGCGGATGGAAACCGACGCGTCGATCCATTCGGGCGGCACGACATAATCGAAGTTGACGTAGACCAACTGAGCGAGGACGAGATTGTCTACTTCATTGAACGGAGCTTGCTCCAGCGTTAGGTCTCCCCGCCAATCCAAATAATCTAACATATTCCCCACGCTTCCATCCCACCTCTTTGTTCGCGTTGCATGGCGTTTACTCGAAACCTATCAAATTCCGCACCTCATCCCATTCCATAGTTTGAGATTGCGTTATGCTGCCCTTTAGCGGAATAAGGCTGCCGATCGACGCATCGGCAGCCCGTCGTGTTGTAATACCACGTCTTTCACCCGCTAGCTCAAGGAAAGTAACCATTTAACTGCATCATTGATGTTATTGGCTACATAGTCTGGCACGGTCTCTTCCCAATTTCGTCTGAATTCAGTAAGCGAACCTTCTCCCCAGCCCGTTCTTACCAATATCTTTATTGCACCGACTGCATGTGCGGCTAACATATCGGTTTCTCCTACATCTCCGACAACGACGCATCTTGATAAATCCAATCCATGTTTTTTGACCGCTTCATATAACATACCAGGGTTAGGTTTCTTGCATTCACAGTTTTCTTGACTGCCGTGCGGACAAATAAACGAGTCATCAAAACCGTACTCTTTAAACTGTATCCGAAAGTCTTCAAGAGTGGCCTGACCCTTAGAAATCCTATGCTGATTGGTAAATGCAAACACCTTTATTCCGGCAGCTTTGAGTTCATTGATTGCTTCCTGAGCACCTTCAAACAAGGAGAAATCTTGTGGATGAATAAAGTGTCCAGTCCCGCCAATCGTACCATCTCGATCGATAAATACTGCTTGGAAATTCGACGTCGCGTTTTCCTCCTTCGCTCGTCCATTTTTAGTTTTCCTTTGAGAAAAGCATACCGCGATTTTAACATATCTCCGTTTGGTAATTGAAGAATATTCCAATCATCTGCTCTTGGTCGCGCTTCCCCCTTTCGCCTACCCCCACCAAACATAGTAAGTGCCGAGCATTTGATTGAGCTCTTCCATTGTCGCCATAATATCCGGCGACGATTCGGCAATCGAAATACCTCCTACAAGCGGCAATGCTAAATAGAGCTTACTCAACGTTGCTTTTTCCGCAAAAACCGAAGGTTGTTCCCGTGTCACGCGGATCCGCCACGATTGCGCGAGCAGCTTTTCATACTCTTCATTCGTGCTTTCATCGTTACGCAGCAACTGCTCGATATGCGCATCCGTCATGGCAGGCAATGCGGCGACATCCAGTTTACCTTTAGTAATTAAGCTGCGTACCAGCTTCCTCATCATTGCATTTATGCCGATATTGGCCGTGGATCCGTGCATTCGAGCCTCTTCCCAAATGAGATCGACGACATGCCCGCCGACTTCCGGTGTGAACTCGAGGCTTCCATTTATGTAATTTATCCCGTTCAATAGTTCGCTAGTGGATATACTCAAATATCCACCTGCATACGCGCTTCGTACCCAGGAGTCCAGATGATCGGCATGGAGAGTGCCGTCTTTGTTTCTCAGCAAGCTTCTCCGCGTGCCGTCGATATAGTCCATGACATCGACGGGGCGAACATTCGAAAGAGAAAGGATATTAGCGACCTCCTCCGAAAATATGACTTCCCGCGTCCATTGATGATGGTCCACCCCCTCAATCGAGTCGAGCGTATGGCTGAACGGCGCATGCCCGGCATCGTGAAGCAGCGCCGCGGCTCGTAACGCCCGGTTTTCCGGCTCGAAACGCGCTGTAAGTGCAAATACGCCCAATGTATGCTGTAGTCGGCTGTATGTATGGTGAGTGTTGATAAAAGACGCGCCGCCATGACGAACATAATGAAGCCGCCGCACTGGTTCGCTTCTCATTAGTTCTTTTTCTTCGTGGAAAAGCCGGATCGGCTGCCGCCAAAGCGGCTCCCAGAGATCGTCGAGAGCTCCGTCAAGTCTTAATCGATAATCCATCTCGAGAATCCTCCCTAGTATATAAATAAGATTCCATCCCTTATTACCAGACAATAAATACAACACCTATGAAAATAATTAGAGAGCCAAGTATTTTGTGGTGATTGTATCTTTCTTTTAGAAGATACACCCCAAGTAAAGAACCAATTACTATACTGGATTCCCTAACCGGCGCCACTAAACTTACTGGCACTTCAGTAAGAACAATGAGTACCAAAATATACGACAATCCAGCTAAACCACCGGCGATAGCCATTTTCAACCATTCGTTCTTCCATTGTCTGGTTACAGCGCCTATATTCCTGACCTGAACTGCGCCTAATACGAGAACCTGTCCAAGATTTTCAATAACATTTAAGGAAACGGGAGGTATTACAGATACCGCCAGCTTGTCGAACAGTGTATAGCACGTAATGAGAAGGCCGACCAGTAATGGGTAAGGCGACTTAATCATGGACGTAAGCGACTTTAATCCCATTGAGAAAGTTACGCCAGAATACATAATGTAAATACCAATAAAAATAAGAAAGCTGCCTACTACGCTTAGAAATGTAACAGGCTCACTTAGTAATATGGATCCGGCTGCGACTACAAGTAATGGTCCGAGGCCCCTCGAAATAGGATAAGCTAACGAAAAGTCGCTTTTCTCATAAGCTTTGGAGAGGACAATTGCATATGCACTATGCAGCACGATACTTCCCGCGCCCCAAAAAATCCACTCATATGTAATAGTAGCTCCTTTTGGCCAAAAGAGAAAACTTATGGGTAGAAAAATGATGACCGACCAGATTCTCAGCGACCATAAAAAGACCGCTTTATTTTCACTTTGTTTTAACATGATGTTCCAAAGAGCATGTGAAATTGATGCAATTAATACAAGGTAGAACCAGTAATTTGCCATCGGCATCCCCACAATATTCCAATTTTATAAATAAGCAGCCTCAAGAAATGCCGAAAAGCGATGGATCGGCTCCATCGCTTTGTTCTTCGCGTTCTACACTCCTACCTTATTTTGACTCGCCACGTAAGGCACGTCGGCGATCATGCAGCACCAGGAGGAGGGTCATTCCCATCATCACCCCAAGGACGGTGCCGGCTTCCACAGTCAGCACCTGTGCCAGGGGATACTCCGGGGCGTTCGGTGCATCGGGGCGGGAAGCGGACAGTTGGTTGAAAAGATTGTAAGAGAAAAGCATGCCCGACGAGATCCAAGCCGCTGCCATTGGAAGCAGGAACCTCCGAGAGCCTCTGCGGGAAGTAAGCACAAGAATACCCCATGCCCCTGCAAAAGCCCACACACCGGTACTCAACGACAGCAGGCGCCACCATAAATCGCGGTCACCCAGCATTACCGGGTCGATGCCAAGGGTTCCACCCAGCGCCCAGAACACCTTGATAACGCCAAGCAAGATGCACCCGCCTGCGACAAACCTGGCCAGGGAAAACTGCAGCTGCCGGGTGTTACCTTGCGGATCCCCGCAGTCAATCGGACCGCCCAGCGACTCCGGCCACCTCGTCTTGGCGTACCCTGCTAATGCCAGAGGCAGGCAGATACCTACTCCGACAAGCGAGAGCATGACGAAGACTTGCTCATAAACCCAATAGTCGGCCGAACCTGTTCCCATATCCCGACGAATTGCGGCCGGCCCAAGCACTGGCGCCAGTAGCAGCATAGGCACAAGAAGACCGGTGCCCACCCACACAGGAAAGACAACCAACCACGAGGGTAATCGCTCCCCCCACGGCCTGCAGAACGCCATTGCCAATAAAATGCCGGCCGCGGCGAGAACCATGGTGACCGCATTGGCAGTACGCCAGCTGGGGTCGCCCATTTGACTGGTTGGCATAAATAGACCAAACGTCCATGCGATTTTAATCAGCAGATACGGAGACACCGCTGCCGCGGCGCCATACCCCCAGATTTTTCGCATCCGGGTCAAGCGCGCGGTTTGATTTTCCGTTGTGCTTATCATTCGTCACTCCTGCCTCCTCCACCTATAGTCCGGTAAAGGACTAATTTCGAACACCACTCAAGAGTAACCCCTACATGTTTCGGGATTCTAATGAAAACCTAAAAGAAGTATAAATTCTTGTCGTTGGGTGGACGCACCTACGAAATGCGCGTAATAAATGCAATTAAAAAAAGCGAAGTAAGCTAAAGCGCCGATTCGGCCCAGTCGCCATGCAGTTTGCGGATATATACGATTTGGCCGATATGATACGCGTTATGGGTGGTCACGTTGGCGATGACCTGCCACCACTTGGCCGGCTCCTCGAACCCGTCCGCGCGCCGTTCCAACTTTTCGGGAACGAGCTCCTCCTGCCAGCGCAGCAGCACTTTCAGTAAAGCTTCCCTCAAGGTTTTGAAATCTTGGCCCTCCGGCACGACGAAGCTTGCGTCGTTGCTCGAAATCCGCGGCACGGCATCGAGCCGGGACGCCCGGCAGCGCTCCTGCCAAGTCTCGTTCCAGTACAGCAGATGCTGCGCGATCTCCGAGATGCTATTGACGTTCGCGTCCGGCTTCCGGAAGGCGTCTGCCTCGGACAAACCTTCGGTCGCCTGTTTGAAAGGCGTATACCAGCTCGGATCATCGGCATTGGCAAGCAGCTGGTCGGACAGTACTTCCTTCGCATGAGCCATGAAGACACGCTCCTTTCGATTTTTTTGATTCTGATTGTTGCCCCCACCCTCCCAGTATAATAAATTTCCAGGGACGATACAGGTAAACTTGCATCATTTCCAATCGTAGGGAATGAACCGATTCGAAGCTCGACCAGGTGTTAAGATCGTGAGATTCGCGGGTTATTTAGAAAGAGAGACAAGGACACAGACAAACCTATTGCAATATTCATAGGATATTACGGAAGAAAAGTAGGGGAATTGCAAAGAGGAGGTAATCCCGAATGACGATACGCAAAAGAAAGCCCTCGCTATTAAAACCGGGTCCGAGAGCGAAAAGGAAGCGGATCCCCGTTGCCAAGATCATGTCGATCTACCAAAGACGCCTTCGTCTGCACAATGCGATGCCTGTCAAGAACGTGTCCGTCAGCCAACGCAACATCCGAATCGGAACGGGCGAAGATTGGACGAATGCGATCGAAGTGACCAGAAACCCCGCTTGGGTGGAGGTAAACAATGCGGATTACGTCTGGAGCGATCGAAATCCCACCGGCGATTTCGCCGTCGTGTCTAGACGATTTCGAATTCCTCGAGGAGACATCGAACGAGGCAGCTTGTTCCTGTCCGTCGACAATTACGCCGTCGTTCTTATTAATGGAAGAATCGTAGTATACGACAACCCGGAAGCGAACGCCGCTTTTTTCAACCCGGGCAGAACATTTAACGTGAGACGGCTCTTACGCAACGGGCGCAACGATATCGTCATCATCGCCTTTAATCTCGGGGGTGCGCGATCGGACGCCAATCCGGCCGGCGTTGCCGCCAGACTGGACATCCGCGTTGACGATTAAATGCAACATTCTGGCGGTCCTTCGGGACGGCCTTTTTTGTTTTCCGATGGGGTCGGGGGCATACTGTTACAATAATAACGACGCTACTAAGAATGGAGTCGACAAATGAAAGCTACCTCGGTTGGAGTTCTCATTACGAACGGCATCGTGTACTTGGCCTGTCACTCCACGGGAAACTCCTTTTACGATCTTCCCAAAGGAATCATGGAGCCGGGCGAATCGCCCATTGACGTGTGCTGCCGGGAAACAAAAGAGGAAACCGGAATTTCGTTGGATCCGGCGCGACTCCGAGATTTGGGTGTGTTCCCCTACTTACGAAATAAAGATTTGCACCTTTTCCTCTGGGTTACCGATGAATTGCCCGATCCGAATAGGATGGTGTGCACCTCGTTTTTTGAACATCCCAGGAGCAAGAGATGGATCCCGGAGGTGGACGGGTACCGATATATCCCTTTCGAGGAGACGAATCAATGGATGGCGAAAAGCATGGCGGTTGTTCTCATGAAAATCCTCGAGAAGATTTGATTGCAACCGTGCCTCGCGGCGGTTTTCCCGCAAGCTGATTGCCGACGAATATTTTCTTCTTGTAAAACCCGATAATGCTCGAAACGATGATTACGGACGCGATCGACAGCATGCCTTCCAACGCTCCGACAGAATAGAAGCCAAGCAAGACGATGCCCGTATCGAACACAAAATTGACGTTTCCCGGATTCACGTTATACCGGTTCTGCAAAAACAGAGCTATAATGTTGACCCCGCCTAAAGAAGCGCGGTTGACGAACAACGTCGTTAATCCGATGCCGCAAAGGACGCTGCCGATGAACGTTCCAACAAACATGTTGAGAACGAAGTCTGGGAGCCAGCGATCGACGGCGGTCATCGTCGTCACCGACAAGACGGAAATCATCGTGGACAACGTGAAATTCCATCCCATCCGGATCGCCGCAACGAAATAAAACGGGATGTTCACGATGAAAAACAACAGTGCGAACGGCATGTCGAACATATAGGAGAGCGTCAGCGTCAGTCCCGCCGTTCCGCCCGTAACGACCCCAGAATGCTTTAGTACGATGAGTCCGAGGCTAACGAGCAAACAACCTGCCGCAATACATAACGGACGACCCGCCCCTGCAATCCGGCCGCGCCGAAATAGGTAAGTCATCGCGGCATCCCTCCCTGTATCCAATGGTAAGCGCTCGATATCCTGACGCCATTAGTTTACATGTTATAATACGAAGCTCGGAAAACATATGCATTTATGACTAAAAAACCGCCACAACCCTTTCCGTTCCGAATATAATTTGCTACGATTTATTGCATATTGAAACGAAGGAAGCTGAGAACGAATGGACAAAACCGATATTGCGTTATTGAACATTTTGCAGGAGGATGCGCGAATTACCGTGAGCGAATTGTCCAAGAAGCTGATGCTAAGCCGGCCGAGCGTCACGGAGCGGCTGCACCGCCTTCAGGAGAAAGGGATTATCGAGGGTTTCTCGGCGCGCGTATCGCCTGCGGCTTTCGGCAGGAATACGATGTTGATCATCCAGATCAGCGACTTGAAAATCCCCGCGATGCAATGGGAGAAGATGATCGTAGAGGAGCGGGACGTGCTCGAATGCCATCGAGTGACAGGGCACATCGGCTATGTCATCAAGGCGGCCGTGAACGGAATGGACGGACTTCGCGCGCTTGTGGATCGTCTCATGAATTACAGCAATTACGTGAACACGTCCGTCATCTTGACTTCTCCGGTTTCTTATCGTCCGATTGTTCCCACCGGAGAAGAATAGACGCCCTGTCTCAATAGAAAACAGCGGCAGCTCTGGACCGGAAGAAGTCCTTGGCTGCCGCTATTCTATGATTTCCTCGGGATTAATTCATCCCTTTTACCGTTCGGACCAACTCGGCCCCGATCCCGAGCTTATACCCTTCGGCAGCGTACCGAATTCGTCGCAAGCCGTCCACAGCGACGACGACGGGGCGGTCCATGCCGCGAAGACCTTCGAACGCGTCGCGAAGCCGACGCAACAGCTCCTCCCCCTCGTCGACCGCGATCGACGCCGTATCCGGCAGCCCTTCCGGCGACGCCAATCGCGAAGACAGCGCATCCCGGACGAATAACCGGATCGGTCCGCCCCAACGTTCGAGCTCGTGCTTCGCTTCGCGCAGCTCGCGCTGCAGATGCTTCGAAGGTTCCCGCTCGGGATCCAGCCACGCGAAGACGGCGCCGGCTCGCGCGATGTCGGATCCCCCCGCCAGGCCGGCGAACGCGACTTCGCCGATCTGTCCCAGCACAGGGATCCGGACGGACTCCTGCGGGAAGGCAAGCTCGACAAGTGCCGTCTCGCCGGGCGACACCGTAAAGAACGCGAGGCGCGCACGAGCCGTGCCGTCGCTTAACCGGACGGCCGTCGTCAGCCGATACAAGCCGGCAAGCACCTCGTAGGGCTTGCTGTAGACGTCCTTTTCCCCGAACGGAATTTGCAGCGTATGGAACAAGCCGTCCTCGAGGCGCGCAATCGTGAAGTTCAGATGGTACGCCGCTTCGACGTCCGCGGATGCTTCGGCTTTCGAGAAGACCACCGTCCCCTTCTCTCCGGGCGCTGCCGGAACCTCCGGCTCTCCGAAACGCGCATCGCGCCATTCGCCGGCTTGCCAGTATTGGGGGCGCAGGTCCAGCGGCTCGAGACGCGCCGGAACGCCTACGCTTCTAGCCGCCGCCACGAACAAAATATCCCGGCTGAGCGGATCCGCCGTCTTCATCCGATACGTCCCGACCGGCGTCGTCATGCCCGCATACCGGTCGACGTCCCGAACGATTCGCAGCTCGCTCCGAAGCCGCTCGACGAGCGCCTCCGGATCGTCTCGGAACCGCCCCCGCTCCTCCTGGGAGAACGCCGCTTCGAAGAACGCCCGGTAAGGCGCGATCATCTCGTGACGGACGCGCGGGCAGAGCACGTAAGCGTCGAACCGTTCCGGCGCGTCCGCCTGGTCCGCGTACGCCATCGCCCCCTCCAGATGGTCGAGCAGCGCAGGCCGGAACGTATCCGCCAAATCCTTATCCCGCAGCGTCTCCAACAGCCGCAGCGCCCATTCCCCGCGGCGGGGCGCCGCCTCTCGCAGAAACGCCGCGATCTCGGCCCAGTTGCCCTTGGCCTTCCGCAACGCGGCTCGCACCCGAGGCGCCGGAAGCCGAAGCGCGGTCGCCAGCTCGTCGGCTTGCTCTTCCGTAACGAACGTCGCCTCGAACGCGGCGCGAACGGCGGTCCCTTCCCGCATGCGCGCTTCGTGACGCTGCCGCTGCGCTTCCGTGACCGGCGCGTCGTCTCCCTCTTCGGCGACCGGCGGGGGCGTCATCTCCCACTCTAGCTCCTCGCCGGATTCCGGCGCCGCGCGAAGCGTCAACTGGAACTCCGGCCCTTCCGCGACGCGGACGCGCCGAAAGCCCCAACCGGTATCGGTCCTCGCGTGCACGAGCAGGTCGCCGTACCCGGTCGTCAAGCTCGCCCGCCCCGAATCGTCCGTCCGGCGCGTCGCGATCGAATAAAACTCCGCGAAGTTATACAGTTGGAAGTGTACCTCCGCGCGCCGCGGGTTCCCTTCTTCGTCGACGACCCGAATCGTGATTCGCTTCGTCGGCGCGTAGTTGTCCAGCATATTGATTTCCGCATACCACGGGTGGTCGGAGCAGATTTCTTCCGCCCCCGCATAGTCGGCGGCGACCCTAGTATTCACGAGCATCGCCCTGCGGGCCGGCGCCCGGAACCACCCTTCGTTCAGCTTCGGCTCGGGCTCGCACGCCCCGAGGAAATGCCATCGACCGTCCGCCCAAGCCTCCACCCACGCGTGGTTCGAATCGCAATGCGCCCAACGGGGCGTGTAGCATTGCCTCGCCGGAATGCCGATCGACCGGAGCGCCGCTACCGCGAGCGTCGACTGCTCCCCGCAGCGGCCCTGCGCCGTACGCATCAGCGTCAGCGGAGACACCGTGCGAACATCCGTGCCGACATAGGTCGCCGTCTCGTGGCACCAATAATTCGTCTCCAGAATCGCGTCGGCCATGGAGAGATCCTTCACTCGGTCGTACAGACGGTCGAGAAGGACGGACCGGCTGTCGTCGACGTTTTCGTTGTTGACCCGATAAGGCAGCACGAAATGCAAGAAAATATCGTCCGGCACGCTCCTCCCCCAAGGCATCCGCTCACGGACCGCTAACGCCTGACGAACATGGTTCAGGAAGAAAGCCCCGTCGTAATCCGCCAGATCGTGCAACGGCATGTACGCGAATAGAAATTTCAGCAACAGCTTCTCTTCCGGCTCCAACGGTCCGTCCAATAACCGGAACAGGTCTTCCTGGCGGTGGCGCGCCCATTCTCTCTTCATCTCCAGCTTACGTTCCAGCGTCTCCGCGTCTAATCCGTAGTTCATCGTATACGCAGTCATTCGTCTTCCCCGCCCTTCCGCTTATTCTCTCCAAAGCTTCCCGTCTTCGCGAATATGCAAACGCGTGCGCCCGTCGCCGGACGGCGCCGAGGCGTGGAACGTACCGCTCGTCGTCTCGAGGCGCAGCTCGCATGTCCAGCCTTCGTCGTCGACGAGCCGCTCCGGTTCGTCGCAGTAGACGCCATGCTCCGCGTAATAATTCCGTTCGCGGTAGTACAGCTTCCTGAGCTCCCACTTCACGCGTTCCTCGGGCGGCAACGTCCATTCCATCTCCGGCTCGCCCGCGAACTGAACGTACCCCCACAGCTCGGGATAGTGCATGTTGACGATCCCCATGGGGCTCCACACCCAGTTCTCCTCCGGCAGCGGACGGCCGGTAGCCGGATCCTTCCGCTTCGCGTAAACGCCGTCTTGCACGTCCACGTGCCACTCCACCCGGGAGAAGTTCACGCGCCAGAAATCCCCCTCCGACGGACGCCATCCGCCGGGCGCGCACTCCTTCAAGCTGTCCCACGGCATCGCGATTTCGACGCTCCACTTCCGATTCGCCGCATCCGGCCGGTTGATCGTACCGTCGATATGGACCGCCGTGCGCAGGCCGCGGATGTCCCATCCATTGATCGCCGGCCCCCCGTCCCGGTAAGGCTTCGGGAGCAGCAAATCCCATACCGTGTTGAAGGCGTTGATTTCGAATTCATAGTAGTTGTGCGAGTCGCCGTCCGGGTCGATGAAAATTTCAAAGTCGTTGTCGTAGAAAATGACGGAATCCCGCTCGGTTTGCGTCGCCCAAATCTCGTCTTCTTCGAGCTCTGCGCCGAAGTAAAAATAATCGTCGTCCCAGAGCATCTTCGCTCTCGTTCGTTTCGCAGGCAGGGGCTTGCGGTCGCCTTCGATGTCGACGAAGTCGTCCGTCCAGGGAGCCGCCCCCCAGAACGGCTTATCCAGACGGCCGTCGAGCTCCGACGGTCCGACGGCTCTCCGGCAGACGTAATGTTTCGGTTCGTAGGCGATGTTCGGTTCGGGCACAGGGCTTCGATTCATCGTTTTTTACCTCCGGTCAACATAAACATTGATTTCATGCCGAGGTTCCCCTATCATTTTGGTAGCGGATACATGACTATAGAACAGATCCGACGCGCGGGGGATACGACATGAAATGGAACCATTATAAGTCCAAATTACTGCTCCGGTATACCGTTTCGTACTTATCTATTTTCCTAGTCCCTCTCATTTTTCTCACGGTGATCATCTATCAGAATGCCGTAGACAATCTCCGTTCGGAAATCGAGCAGAAAAACGTGAACCAATTGGTTCAAGCCAAAACCGTCATCGACGGGCGGATGAAGGAGCTGCAGGATATCGCGTCGCGCATCGCTTACGACGAGCAGCTGACCCCTTACCGGGTACAGCACCCGTATTTCAGCCGTGAAGCGATCGCCGCGTTGGACAAATACAAAGCGACGAACGCCATCATCAGCGAGTTGTTTCTGTATATCCGAGGCGACGATAACATTTACTCCACGCAAGGGATGGAGCATCTCGACGTCTTTACGGAGCGGTACAAATTTCATAATTGGAAACCGGAAGCGCTTTACCGAGATTTGAACGAGACGCAGCATCCGACGATGCGCCCGGCGGAATCGGTGACGCAGAGCGCGTTGGTGCAGAAATCGCTGCTGTCGTTCATGGTGCCGATCACGCCCAACAAGCCGTATCCGCACGGCACGGTGCTATATTTTATCGACGAATCGAGCTTGACCGACCTTATCGACTCGGTCCTCGGGGACTTCCAGGGCATGACCGTCATCTTCGACGAACAAGGTCGAATATTGGCCGCGAACGCGCATCAAGAGACGATCGACAGCGGCGACGCCAGTTCATTGTCCCGGCTCGAGCCCGGCATTCACAGCATTCGCGCGGGCAGTCAACGACATTCCGTCGTCTCCGTCCGTTCCAGCGCGAACGGATGGACGTACGTCACCTCGATGCCGAGCGACCAATTTTTCAGCCGGATCTTTCATATCCAGACGTTCATCGTGATCGTGTTTTCCGTCGTCGTAGCGTTCGGCACCCTGATCGCGGTTCTGTT
Source organism: Paenibacillus antri (assembly GCF_005765165.1). Taxonomy (NCBI): domain Bacteria; kingdom Bacillati; phylum Bacillota; class Bacilli; order Caryophanales; family Paenibacillaceae; genus Paenibacillus; species Paenibacillus antri. The sequence goes on from NZ_VCIW01000017.1 coordinate 143,155, forward strand.
GGCGAGACGGCAGTACTTCCCGATCTCCGATCTGATGGAGTTCGTGAAGTCGAAGAAGCGCGGAGCGGCCGCGCCGCAAGCTCCGGCCAGCAACGAACTGGAATGGATTCGCGAGACGCTGCGCGATTACAGCCTGCGGATCGACATGCAGGAGCCGTACGCCCGCAATCAGTGCCTATATATGCTTCTAAAGAACGGGACCGGGAACGACCTCCCGCTCGAGCTCATGCACACCCTCGGCATTCGCCTGGAGCACTCGTATTATTTCGCGGTCCATCTCGGTTGGAACGGCACGCCCGGACCGAAGGACGGCAGCGAGCGGAGCGCGATGATCGAACCGTTCTCCGACGCCGGCCTGCCTGAGCTCGACGCCCATGTGTACGGCATCGAGCTGCCGCACCCGGATCGGCTCGCCTTGATCGTCGGCTTCAACGCCGAGCAAGACGCCCAGGCGCCGGTTCGAATCCGAGGCATCGTCGACGAGCTGCGGCGCATCGCCGGCGAACGGTACGATTCGCTTCCGTCGATCGGCGTGGGCACCGGCTATACCGATCCTGCGGACTTGAACCAATCGTACGTCGAAGCGACGTCCGCGTTCGAAAATCGGGTTTCGAGCGAGGCCGGGAGCGTCGTCTACTTCGACGACCTGTCGCATTTCCACGACGGCGGCGAAGCGTTCTGGCTGCCGAAGGAAGTGCTGCTGAAGCTCGCGCAAAGCTTGAAGCAAGGCAACCTCGAGGTCGCCGCGCACATGGTGTCCACCGCTTTGACGAATTTGCGGGCGGGCGTCGCCCCGATGCCGCTGCTGCGCTGCATCTGCTTCGACCTGTTGAACACGATGCTGAAGACCGCTTCCGAGCTCGGCATTCGCGATGTCGTCCAAGTCATTCCGCAAGTCACGACCTTCGAGTCGCTGGAAGAGCTGGAAGAGAAGCTGTTCGTTCTGGCGGCGAACATCTGCGAGCAGGTCGAGCGGAAGCTCGAAACCGAAGAACGCTTTCTTCTGGACCGAATCATGGCGTACATCGAGGAAAATTACGCCGATTACTCGCTGAGCCTGGAGTCGATCTCGGAAAAGTACGCCGTCTCCCCATCGTATTTCAGCCGTTCTTTCAAAGAGAAGGCGGGCATTAACTTTTCGAAATATATTTGGCAGAAGCGCCTCGACGAGGTCATGCATCAACTGAAGTCGACGAGCGACCCGCTGAAGGACATCATCGCGCGCGTCGGCTACCTCGATCCGCCGAACTTCATCCGGAAGTTTAAGAAAGAGACCGGGCTGACGCCCGGACAATTCCGCAAAATGTACGGAAATCAGGAATCGGCGGCCGCGTTAGCCGCCGACGAAGAGTAATCGAAAGCCAACCCCGCGGGACCGTCCGGTCCTGCAGGGTTGGCTTTTTTATGCCGGTATGCCGCTAGCCGTTCTTATTGATCCCAACGGTCGTAAGCCGCTTGGTAGATTTCCGCGATGCGATCCGCGCCCATCTTCTTCAGCTGGGCGACATAGTTGTCCCAATTGCCCAGCGACTCTTGCCCCGTTACGAATTTCGCCTCCATCTGCTTCACGTACGTGTCGAGGTCGGAGCGCAGCTTCGAAGCTTCCTCCTGCTCTTGTTCCGTCAAATAGACGATCGGGTACGGCACCTTCGCGATCGGTACGAGCTTCTCCTCGTTCTGCTCGAGAATCCATTGGTCGTACTCGTTCTTCAGACCCTTCGATACGTCGTTATCCACGACGCCCGGGGTGACGATGCCGTAATTCGGCGTCAGCGTCGCGCGGAACTCCTCCCGATCGCCGCCGCCCGGCACGTCGAGGAACTTCTTCACGCGGTTCGCCTTGTCCGTGTACTCCCACAGCGTGCCTTCCGGTCCGAGGTCGAACAACGTCGAGCCTTCGTAGCTGTACAGATAGTCGATCCAGCGGATCGTCGCTTCCGGATGCTCGTTGCCGCTCGTAATCGCGAACGCGCCGCGGGACAAGCCCGGGTGCTTGCCGTACACCGGCGAATCGGCGATTTCGCTCTTCAGCGGCTTCATCATTTCGTCCTCCGGGTCCGGCTCTCCGCCGAGCGTGAAGTACGGCAAGTAGTCCGAGAAGATCGCGAGCTGATTGTTTTTCCCTTTAGCCTTCTTCTGCTCGTCGGTTTGCGAGAACGTCTCCTTGTCGAGCAAGCCGTCGTTCCACAGACGATTGAGGAACGTCAGGTACCCCTTATAGCCCTCTTCCATCGGCGTGTAATGCACTTTGCCTTCTTTGTCGCTATAGATGACCTCGTTGTAGATGCCCCACCAGCCGAGCATGAACATGCGGACGTCGTCCAGCTTGACCGACGCGAACGGAATTTCGTCCGCTTGGCCGTTGCCGTTCGGATCTTCTTCCTTGACGCGCTTAAGATACGCGTACAATTCTTCCGTCGTCTCCGGAATTTTCTCCATGTTAAGCGCCTTCAAAAATTCGCCGTTGTACCACATCGGCCCGCGGTACCAGACGGCGGACAGGTCGATGCGCGGCAAGGAGTAAATATGACCGTCCGGCGTCGTAATCGACTTGCGGATATCCGGATGCTCGTCCAGCACCTTCTTGATGTTCGGCGCGTAATTGTCGATCAGATCCTCCAACGGGAGAAGAACCCCTTGAGCGCCGTACGTGACTTCTTCCGCAGGCGTAATGCTGGCGGCATAGAACATATCCGGATAATCGCCGCTGGCGAAGACGAGGTTTTTCTTCGTTTCGAAGCTGTCCATCGGCGCGTTCCGGTACTCCAGCTTGATGCCGGTCAGCTTCTCCATCTCTTGAAGGACGACCATGTCCTTCCAATTTTGCATGCCGGTATCCGGCGCCATGATCGACAACGTAACCGCCTCGTTGACGATCGGGAACCCTTCCTTGTTGAAGTTGCCTTTTTCCGCGGATTCCGCTGCGGGTTGTTCCGCGGTTTCCCCCGACGAAGACTCCGTCGCTGCGCCGCCTTCCGAGTTCGGCGACTCGGACGTACCGCAAGCGGACAGAATGCCGAACACCATCGAGAAGGCTAATACAAAAGACCACACCTTAAACCTTTTCATTGATGATCCTCCCTTTATAATCGATTATATAATATCCGAGTCATAGAAACCCGGTTATTACTGCGGTTACGGCCCGCCGGGGCGATCAGCCCTTGACCGATCCGATCATGACGCCTTGCACGAAATACCGCTGCAGGAACGGATACACGACGATGACGGGCAAGGTGGAGACGATAATGACCGCGTATTTCACGAGCGACGCGACGTCCGCCTTGTTGTTCATCGCGATGGCGACCGAGCTGTCGACCGCGACGCCGGTCATCTCCGCGGACATCTCCTGCAGAACGAGAATTTGGCGAAGAATCATCTGCAGCGGGTACTTCGACTCGTCGTTCAAATAAATCAACGCGCCGAAGTAGCTATTCCAGTGGCCGACGCCGTAAAACAGCGCCATGACCGCGATGATCGGGGCCGACAGCGGCAGCACGACCGTCGCGAACAAGCGGAGGTTCGTACAGCCGTCGATATGAGCGGCCTCCTGTAACTCCTTCGGGATCGTCGATTGGAAGAAGGTGCGCGCCACGATGATGTTCCATACGGAGGCCGCACCGGGCAGCAGCAGCGCCCACATGCTGTTCACAAGCCCTAGATCCTTCACAAGCAGATAGCTCGGAACAAGACCGCCGCCGAAAAACATCGTCACGAGGAACATCCCCATGAAGAACCCGCGGCCGACGAAGTCGGAACGGCTCAGCGCATAAGCCGCCGGCAGCGTCACGAATAAGTTCAAGGCCGTGCCGACGAGCGTGTATACGATCGTGTTCGTGTAACCGGACCAAATCTTCGGATTGTTGAGCACCAAGCGATACCCGTCGAACGTAAGCCCTTTCGGCAGCAGCCACATCTCGCCGGAGTTGACGAATTTCGGATCGCTGACCGACGCGCTGACGACGTACAGCAACGGATAAGCCACGATAATTAAAGCAAGAACCAGAAATACGTAATTCACGAAGACGAAAATTTTATCCCCCGTGGATTCTCTCGCAAGCGAAGCCATGCTTTCTTTCCCCTCCCCCGATTACCACAGACTCGTTTCGCTGGTGCGCCGCGCGATTTGGTTGACGGCGATCAGCAGGATCGCGTTAATGACCGAGTTGAACAGGCCGACGGCCGTCGAGAAGCTGTACTGGGCGTCGAGCAAGCCCGATCGGTATACGAACGTGGAGATGACATCCGACGATTCCATGTTCAGCGGGTTTTGCAGCAGCAATATTTTCTCGAAGCCGACGCTTAAGATACCGCCCATGTTCAGAATCAACAGGATCGTGATCGTCGGGAAAATCGCCGGAATGTTAATGTTCACGATGCGCTGGAACCGGGTCGCCCCGTCCATGATCGCCGCCTCGTGCTGCTGCGGGTCGACCGCCGACAGCGCGGCCAAATAGATGATCGTCCCCCACCCTGTCCCTTGCCAGACGCCCGACAAGACGTACACCGTCTTAAACCATCTCGGATCGGTCAGGAACTGCGGAGCTTCGAAACCGAACAGCTCCACGAGATGGACGATCATTCCCGTCGACGGCGTTAAGAACGTAATAATGATGCCGGACATGACGACGACGGAGATGAAGTGCGGCGAATACGTCACCGTCTGCACCGTACGTTTGAAGAAACTGTCCTTCACCTCGTTGAACGCCAAAGCGAGAATGATCGGCAGCGGGAATCCCACTGCAAGCTCGTACAAGCTGATGCTTAACGTGTTCCATAATAAGTCCCAGAAATAATACGATTCGAAAAACCGGGTGAAATGCTCGAATCCGACCCACGGGCTTCCCGTGATCCCCTTCGTCGGGATGAAATTTTTGAACGCGATTTGAATGCCGTACATCGGTCCGTAATGGAAGATGAGGTAGTAAAGGAATGCCGGAGCTATAAATAAGTACAACTCCCAATTCAACAACATCCTCGACCATGCCGTTCTCCCTTTCGTCTTCCGCACCGCGTTCGCGGCGATCGCGCGCTCCCCGTGCTGCTGCACCGCGTCCACTCCTCTCTTCTTCGTTGCTGGCCAGCGCTTGTAAGTGCTTACACTTATGATTAAGGATCTGGCGGGGCGTTGTATATATGTCGTTTTTTATTGTCAGCCGGCTGCGGGAAAATGCGGGTTTCGCCGCGTTTCGTCCATCCGATTGTCATTCCCGCGGTGTCGCTTCCGCCGCCGCGATTGTCACTTTCGTGGTGTCCATATGTCGATTTTGCTCCCGGGGAAAAAGAAAAGCGAACGAGCCGACGGACTATCTCCGTCGGCTTCGTTCGCATGGAACGCTGCTATTCTAAGAGTTACTTCTTCGTCAACCATGCCGCATCGGAGCTTAGCGCGGCGAGCGCGCGTTCCGAAATATACTCCCGCAGCGGCTCTCTCGCAAGGGCGGCGGCGAAGTCCCCGAGATGCTTGGCGGACTGCTCCTCCTCCCCCTTCTCCTCATGATGCCGCGCCTGCCGGAGAAGATTCGTCAGCTGGGCGGCCAGCGGTCCGGACACCTCTCCGGACGCGATGTACGAAGCTAAGAGCGCCTGCATCGACGAGACGCTGGTCGAGATCCGAAGCGTGACCTCCGCTTCCGCCGCGTTGCCTGCCGAATCGGTCGCCGTCGCGACGATTCGGTACTCTCCGAGCCGGCCGGCGAAATCGAGCGGTTCCCCGCTGTAAAGCTCGCCGTCCAGACGGATCGACTGCGCAGCCACCCCGGAATGCGGATCCGACGCCTCCAGGGAGAGGAGGATCGGTTCGCTGTCCAACGCCTCGACGACCGTACCGGCAGTCGCCGCCTTCCCGTTGATCGTAAGCGTCAGCTCGGGCGGCGTCGCGTCGACGCGAACGGTCAGCGTCTTCGGCGCTTCGACGTCCCCGGACGCGTTCGTCGAGCGATACAGCATCTCGTGAACGCCGCTTACGCCGATCCGAACGGGAGACTCGTACGCGGTCCAGCTCGCTCCGCCGTCGAAGCTGTATTCCGTCCGCGCGACGGCGCCCGCGCCCTGCACGACGGTCAACGTCACCGACGCCTCGCCCGCGTACCATTCGCCATGCCGTTCCCCGGATACTTCGGCCTCGGTCACCGGAAGCACCCGTTCGTCGGTCAGCGGGATGCGAAAGCGCGCCCCGACCGCGAAATCATAAATATATCCTTTGGAGAAATCGTTCGGATCCGCCCAGCGGCGGATCGGCGTGACGTCGCCGATGTCGAGCGCGTAACGATCGTCCCCGAGGGGTGCTGCCGCCTCGATGCGATAGCTGGCGTTGCGGACGCCGTCGTTAGCGATATACACATATTGCCCCTTCAACTGCCCCGCATCGACGCCGGCTTCGTCCAGCCGCACGACGATTTCGTTCTCGACGTTCAGCTCCCTCGTAAAGTCGACGACCGTGCCCGTTGCGGCGACGCCGCCGTGCGTATACTCGATCGCCCGTCGGCCGTTCTGCTCGGAGAAGACGCCGAAGCCGCCCGCGAACGCGAATTTGCCGTCAACGACGTATTCGACGTTCGGATGAACGCTGCTGACGATGTAATCCGTTCGGCCGTTCGTCAGCGTCACCTTGACCGCCCTCGCGTCTTCGTCCGCCGCCGGGCGTCCGTTCACCGCGACGGGCACCGCTTCGATGGATTCGACGTAACGCTCGCCCTTGTACGGCTCGATGACCGACGTGAACGTGGAGCTCAGCTGCGGCCCCGAACGATGCGCGATCAAATAACGCATCGTCGCCGGGTTGCCCGGCTTGTTCTGCGGCGGGACGCCGTCCGCCAGCGCGACGTCGTCCGCCTCGCCGAGCATCGTCAGTCGCAGATGGACGTCGGTCGGCGCGCCTGCCCCGTTGCCGTAGATGTCCCACGTATCCTTCACGTTCCAGTCGACGCTGAACCGGTCCGCGGGGGAGTCGTCTCTGGCGACGTTCTTTAAATAATGGAACCCCGGTCCCATATACCCCGCACCGGCGACGCTATCCCCCGCCGGGCGCTTCCCGAACTCGACGCCGGGTCCCGCGTACGTTCCCGTCGGCTGCGGGGCAAGCTCCAGCCCCTCCGTCGTCACGACGGCGTCGGCGGCGTGGAAGCTGAAGTGATGCTCGCTTCCGCCCTTCACGCGGAAGAAGTCGACGGCGTACGAATTCGCCTCGTCCACCTTGATCATCGCCGTCGTTCTGCGGTACATCTCGGTTTGCGGATACGCCTGCGGCGCTTCGACCTCGACGAGCTTCACCATCTCGCCGTCATGGAAGCCGACCGGCTGCGCGACGATTTGGGTTTGCTGCTTCGACCGATCGACCAGCACCGTGTTATGGCTGATCGTATGATTCTCCCATTCGCTGCGGCGCGGCGTCGACCAATCGGCGAATTCGGGATAGCCCAGCTCCGGCAGCAAATCGAGTCCGAACGCGTGCAGGCCGAGGTTCAGCGTATCCTTGTGCCCGTGGCCTCCGTTGCGGCCGTAATACATCCACACGTCGCGCTGCGTATCGACGTTGCGCGGATCGTTCTTCACGGCGAGCGCCGCTTCGTCGTACAGCAGCAGCTGAATGACGCCCAGCTTGTAGTTCGTCGCGGCGTCGCGCTTGCCGACGCCTTCGAACCGGATGAGATGCTCTCCTTCGGTCAGCTCGAGCTCGGCGATCGTCTCGAGCTTCGAGGAGGCGCCGCTCGATCCGTAGAAATCGATCCGTCCTGCGACGGTCCCGTCGACCAAGACGTCGTAGATGCCGTAGCTGGCGGCCCGGAACGGCTTCACGTTGATCTCGTACCGATCCGTCTTCGGCACCTCGAACGCGAAGGCGATCGCATGGCCGGGCGCCTCCGCATTGAATTGGATCGTCCCGCTGTTCGCGAACAGCTGATAGCCCGCGGTCGCTTCCCCGATGTCCAGCTGGCTGAAGTTGTAGCCCAATCCGCTGAATCGCCGCCCGTTCTCCCCGTCGCGCAACGCGGCGAAGCCGTACCCGGTCAAGTTGGAGCTCTTCAGATGGAGCGGCCCATGCGTCTCGATGGCGGCCGCGATGTCGTCCGCGATCCGCTCCGGATCCGCGGTAAAGATGTCCCCATGGAGGCCGTCGACCTGATTGCCGTTCCGATAATAGGCGAGCTGCGCGTATACCGGGTCGCGGTACTTCTCGAACGCGGTCAGCAGCTGACCTTGATCGAGGAAATTCGCCGGCCCTCCGGCATTGCCGGTATCGCCGATCAGCGCGAAATACCGATCGCTCAGCATGAGCGGATAGGTGGCGGAAAACATTTTGCGGAATTTCACGTTTTGGTACAAATCCGCCTCGGGATACAGATCGTACCCGTCCAAGATGTCCGCCGTCTCTTGGAACAACCCGACCCAACCGCTGTTGTACGCGGGCGAAGCTTCGTTGCCGGCCCCGTCGCGGTCGACGTCGTCGACGAGCAGCGCCGAAATGTTGCCCCCGGTCACTCGGTAAGGTCCTGAAACGAGTCCGCCCGTTTTGAAATTGAAATCGAGCCATTCCTTCGTCTCCGGCATCGCGTCGAACACGACGGCGGCCATGGCGAGCGTCGCTTGATGCATGCCGTTGTTGCCGCGGATTTGCGCGTTCCGCACGGCGGGATAAATTTGCTTGACGAGGCCGTCCTCGATGTTGCGCTTGATGCCGACCGCGGACCGCTTCAGCACGCCTAGATCGTACCGATCGGCTTTCCCGCTCAGGAACGCAATGATTTCCGGGTCGTCGATCGCCGGGAAGAAGGCGTCGTAGGCGCTGACGAAGTTTCTGACGAGCCCCGTCTCCCAGATCGAGCCGATAATCTTCCCTTTGCCGGTTCCCCCATGCGAGTTCAAGAAATCGGTCGCGCTATAGGCGGCGATGTCCATGTCGGGGTACACGTCTGCGATCCGATCCAGCAGGATGACTCCGGCCCGCGCGTACCGAGGATCTCCCGTATACACGTACGCATCCCGCAGCGCATTGACCGCCCGGCTGATCTGGCCGCCGTGCCAGACGAACCAGTGATTGTAATAGGCAACGAACGTCCACCGATTGCCGTTCTCGTCGACCCAGCCGTTGCCGTCGTCGACGCCCCAGGTCGGCCCCTTCTCCGGATACAGCGTGTTGACGAGCAGGCTGCGGTCTGCGAGCTCCTGCCGGAACACGCCGTTCGCGTCCAGCCCGCTCTCGTAATAAGCGGCGAAGTCGTTCGTCGGGAACGTATAGCCGCTGCTCGGATCCGTCAGCTTCCATGGCTTCGTCTCCGGCTCGGCTACCCAAGGATAGTTGCCGTACTTGTTGATTTCCGTACCCGTGATCGGACTGCCGAGCGTTTGGTTCACCGCATAGCTGCGCGGAATCGTCTGCGGCGTGACGAGCTTCCATAACGCGTCGTATCCTCTTGCGAGGAACCGTTCGGCTTCCGCGACCGCGCCTTCCTTCTCGTTGCGGGCCCACTCGTAGGCTTCGATGTTCGCCCTCGCCGCAGCTCGCTTCTCATCCGTGAAATACGTGGTTCTCGTCTTGCGGTTCGTCACCGGCTCGGCCGTCAGGTCGATAACGGCGGTATGGCTCGCCTCGCCGAGCGTGACGGCGACGGCGATCGACGCCGCCCCCGGGCCGACGACGGCGATGCGCCCGTCGGACGATACGACGGCGACGGTCTCGTCGCTGCTGGCGTACGCGACGGACGCCTGCGCTACATCCGCGGGCTCGCCGTTATTCAGCGTGCCCGTCAGCGCGATGCGCGCCTCGTCGCCGACGAAGAGCGCCGAGCTCCGGATCGTCGCTTCGATCGCCGCGAGCGCCGGGGCTGCGACCAGGATGACCGCGCTGCCTCGAACCGTGACGCCTCCCAGCGTCGCCGTCGCCTCGATCGTCGCGGAACCCGCCGCGATCGCGGCGACGACGCCCGCATCGTCCACCGTCGCGACCGACGGATCCCGGCTCTCGAACCGCACGACCGCGTCCGAGAGATCGACGACGGCGCCGTCGTCGGCGTACCCCGTCACGGTCAGCTGCGTCGTCGCTCCTTCGGTTAAGGCGGCATCGGAAGCCGAAACGTCGACGGCCGCGAGTCGCTTGTCGTTCACGCGCACCGTCGCTTCCGCCTCCCGGGCGACGCCGTTCAAGGTAACGACCGCCTTCACCTGCGCGGTGCCCACTCCCACGGCCGTCACCGTGCCGTCCGATCCGACGGCGGCGACGGACTCGTCGCTGCTGACATACGACCGCGCCGCGCTTTCCACGGTTCCGAGGTCGTATTCATAGCCGTCGTCCAGCATCCCGAACAGCTCCAGCTTCGTCGTCTGTCCGACCATCAACTCGGAGGCGCCGGCCGCGGCGCGAAGCGTCAGCAGATTCGGAAACCGATCGACCTCGACGAGCTCCAGCTCGCCGGGGTACAGATGGAAGTAGCCCGCGCGCTGCAGCACCTCGAGCCGCGCCTTGTGAACGCCGGCCGCCAGCTCGAACGTGCGCAGCGCCTGCTTGCCCTTCTCCTTCTGGTAAGCGGCGGAATAGAAATTGTATTCCCCCGCCGCCGCGCCGTCGACGAGCAGCCGGCCGACGGCTCCGCTCGAGGCGCCCGCGCCGTTCAGGTGCGTACGGTATATTCCCGTCTCCGGCACATGCAGATCGAAGTCGATATACTGCCCGACCGCATTCGCCTGCACTTGAATGCCGTATTCCTGATGCCGGTACGAATTGTGGCCGAGCGGCAAGCGGACGTCGACGATTTCCCAACCCGCCGACTCGAGCGTAGAATCCACCGGCAGCTTGAAGTCGTACACGAATCGATTCGGCGGTTCGCCGCCGGCGTCGGACGAGACAAGGAAGTCAAGCGTCCCCCGCCTCGTCACGCCCTCGTAGGTCGCTTCCGCGGTAAGGGTCGCGGCGCCGTCGGCGATCGCCGAGACGACGGCGCCCTGTCCGTCGCTCTCGACCACCTGCAGAACGGAAGGGTTGCTGCTCGTATAATAGACGTTCTCCGTAACGGAGACCGGCGTGCCGTCGGACAGCGTCGCTTCGAGCGCCACCGGAACCGCTTCGCCCGGCTGCAGCGCCGTCTTCGCCGCGGACAACGCGACGGTATCCAGCTCGACGAAAGGCGTCCCGCCGACGAGCTGCAGCTGCTGAAGATATAAGTACGCATAATATCGGTTGTTGGAAGCGAGCAGCCGCGTTCCTTTGGCGGTGAACGTCAGCGTATGCATTCCCTTGGACAGCCTCAGACCGCTTGCCAACGCCGCCGTTTCAGGCGTCGCCTTCGTGTCCGACGTATGGTAGAAGCTATGATCGACCGCGACGATCGCATCGTCGATCGCGATGTCGACAGTGCCGCCGACGATGTTTCTCCAATAGATCAGGTTCACGTCGTATAACCGGCTCTCCGGAACATAGAAGTTAACCCTTATGTATTCGCCGTTCGCGTCCGGCGAAACCGCCGCGTTAATCATCTGGAAGCTCGTGGCGGTCAGCCGCATGCCGGCCGGATTCGTCGCCGCCACGTTCCAGCTCGGGTCGTTCGGCGCATTGACCAATTGGGCGAAAGCATAAGAAGTCTCGACCGGTCCCGACTCGGCGCTCGCGACCCCCGGGGACAACCGGGCGCTTCCCAAGAGCAAGGCCGCGATCATGAGCCAGATCCAGAATCGTCTTCCGTGCAAGTCCATCATTCCATCTCCTCCCATTCTAGAACATTATCAAGCAGCGCCTTCATCGACTCGACGACGCGGGCTTCTACCTCCGGCGCGAACGGGGACGGCAGCGCGAAATAGTAGGCCGATTCCGCCGGCTCGTACCCGCCTTCCGCGAGCTGTTCCGCGGTAGGGACGTAGCCGATCATGCCGTTGCTGTAGGGAAGCGGCAGCGCGGCGCCTTGCGCGTACGACTTCGCGAAAGCGCCGTACGCGCCGACCATCTCCGCGTTCATGGCGAGCAGCGTCAATCCCCGCGCGATGCGTACGCCGTTCAGCTCCAGCGGAATCGTCGGCGCGAGTCGGTCGGGACGCGACGACAGCAGGCGGGCCCATTCCCCGCGGATGCCGTCCGCCGCGGCAGCCTCCTTCAGCCGACCGGGGCCGGGAACGCCCTCGAGCGGAAGCTCGACCGCAAGACGCCCGGACGCAAGTTTCGCGGGCTCGAGTCGCTCCATCGGTCCTTCCAGAATGCGAACGACCTCGTCCGCCAGCCTGCGACCCAGCTCGAGCACGTCGCTTCGCTCGCCCTTGCGGAACCCGCCGTCCTGAACGAGTGCCGGACGAATATCGCCGCAGCAGCCCTGCAAGTACGAGGCCGTCGCCCCTTCGCCGAGCCATCGCTCCGTCAGCGTCATGGCGATCCCCGGAAAGTCCGGATGGACGACGTTGTCGTCCGTCGTCGTCGGGTGGCACGCGTAATGCGCCCACACGCCCGCGGTCGTTCCGTCGGCGCGGCGAAACCGGACGACGACGACTTCCGGATCGCACGGACCTTCCGGGTTCGGCGCCATCGCGATGCGACCGTCGATCCGCCGGCGGCGATGGACGCCGATCGCGCACGCCCCGCGCCCTCGCTCGACGGCAACGGGCTCCAAGCGGGCGAACGCGTCGTCGACGCACGAGAGCAGCCGCGCTTCCAGATCCCGAACGTAATCCTCGTCCGGCAAGCCGAGGGACGGCGCGAACCGATCGCTCGTCTGCGGACCGCCGTGGGTATGCGTCGCGTGCAGGATGACGGCCGACGCCGGCAGCCCCCAACGCGAGCTTAGCTCGCGAAGGAGCGCCGGCAGCCGCTCCGATCCCCACCAGATGAGATCGGCCTGAACGAACAACGCCCGAACGGGCGCCCCCCCGGCCGGCTCCCCGCTCTCGAACGCCCACGCCTTCAGTAGCAGCGGGCGATCCACCGCTACGAAGGCAGAGCGGCGGGACGCGAAGCCGGCCAGCGGCACCGGATGCCGAGGCGTGATGTCGACCGTCGCGACGCCTAAGCGAAGCCCCGGCGAAATCCCCTCGCGCCTCATGCCGGGCCGAAGCTCCCGGCGGCCAGCGGCGCGACGACCTTCTTGACCGCCTTCGCGACGTCGTACATATCCGCCTCTTCGCCCAGAAGCACTTGCTGATGCAGCCAGAGCGCTTCCTTCTCGCAGGCCCGCTCGCTCACGGGGCAATGGTAAGGCCGCCGCTCGCCCGTCCGTTGCTCGATCTCGCGGATCACCGCGCGATTTCGGTTGAGCGAGACGTAGCCCGGAGCGACGGGAATGCCCTCCGCGCCGATCCGCCGAACGACTTCGTTCTTGTCGACGCGGTCCGCCAGCTCCGGCGCAAGCTTAAAGATATAAAGATGGTACGCATGCCGCGTGATGCGCGGATCTCTGCGGAGCGTCTCGATGCCTTCGACGTCTTCGAGCAGCTCCGTCAGCAGGCGGCCGTTGCGCTCGCGCCGTTCCATCTGCTCCTCGAGACGGGTCATCTGCCCGAGCAGGACGGCCGCCTGAAATTCGGTCATCCTCAGGTTCCAACCGATATGCTCGTGCTGGTACCAGGCGCCTTCCCGAATGCGCCCGACGTTGACCAACGACCATGCCATGTCCGCCAGCGCCTTGTCGTTCGTCAGAATGATCCCGCCTTCGCCGGCGTTGATGTTTTTGCTCGACTGGAAGCTGAAGGTGCCGAGGTCGCCTATCGCGCCGACGCCCTTCCCTTCCCACTGCGCGCCGACGGCTTGCGCCGAATCCTCGATCAGCGCAAGTCTATGCCGCTCCGCAATCGCCTTCAGCCGGGTCATATCGGACGGCGCGCCTCCGATGTGCACCGTCACGACCGCCTTCGTCTTCGGCGTGATCAAAGCCTCCACTTTGTCGGGATCAAGAAGCAGCGTATCCGGCTCCACGTCCGCGAAGACGGGAATCGCGCCGAACAGCAAGGCGGAGGTCGCGGTCGCGATGAACGTATACGGCGGCATGATCACCTCGTCCCCCGGGCCGACGCCCGCCGCCAGCAGCGCGACCGTAATCCCGACCGTTCCGTTCACGACGGTGACGGCATGAGCCGCTCCATGCAACGCCGCGAACCGCTCTTCGAACTCCGGCAGCTTCACGCGGCCGGTCCCGCCCCACTTCCCCGAATGCAGCACCTCCAGCAGATGCCGCTCCTCCGCTTCGCCGTAGATCGGCCATTCCGGAAACGGCCTCGTCCGCACCGGCGTCCCGCCATCGATTGCCAACGGTTCCATCCAACATTCTCCTCCCATAAGCGAATAAAAATAAGTAGTTGTATCATACCTGTATTATAATAGGGCATGCTTGGAAACGCCAGCACAATATTCGCGCGGGATGACAAATGTATTAAAGTTGTATTTCTTTTTTTCTTGCATTAAAATACTTAGTAATCCATGGCAATACATAGGAGCAGTGTGCCGTCTATGAAGAGAGAAAACGAGTTTCGCTATTCCAAGCTGGCTAATATTTTACGAGAGCAAATTCTCTCCGGTTATATTAAACCCGGACATTTCTTAATGTCAGAAAACGATCTGTGCAAGCATTACGGCATCAGCCGAACGTCGGTCCGCAAGTCGCTCGACCAGCTGGCGAAGGAAGGCCTCATCGTGAAGAAAGTCGGCCAAGGGACGATCGTATCGCCCGATCTGGTCGTCGAACATACCCAAAACAAGGTGCTTCGCATCTTCACGACGTCGCCCTCCAACTTCTTCGATCACTGCATGCCGATTTTGATCGAGGCGTTCGAGCGGGAGTTTCCGAATGTGGAAGTCAAGTGTTTAAGCTTCTCGACGTCGGAGTTCTGGGAATCCGTCCAGGCCAGCATCGAGCTGGGGCTTCGGCCGGACCTCATCTTGACGACGGACCGGCTTTTCAGCGACGCGGGTTCGATGATCGACTTTATCGATCTGAACGACCGACTAGGCGAAATCCGCGATCTTATGTACCCTCGCCTTCTCGCTCCGTTCCTTCGGGACGGAGAGCTGAAAGGAGCGGTGGCGACGTTTTCCACGTTATACCTGGCCTACAATCCTAACCTGTTCCGGAAATACGGCGTACCGGAGCCATCGGATTTGTGGACGACCGAAGAATTCTTAAGCGCCGCCCGCCGTCTGACGATGGACACGAACGGCGACGGCATCGACGATCTGTACGGCCTTACGCTGTCTTCTTCGCTGAATCGCTGGCCAGTCATCGCGTTGCAGAACGGAGCGGACTTCAAGCCGACCAGCGGAAAGGCGCCTCTCGTGAAGACGTTGACCTTCATCCACGACCTGCTGTATCGGGAAAAGGTCGCCACGTTGTCGCCGAGATACGTGTTAAACTCCGAAGCCTATGCGCGCGAGAAGGCGGCGATGATGATCACCACCTCCATCGAGATGGCCGGGTGGAGAAACAACGGACTGGACTTCGAATCGAAGGTCGCGTCCCTCCCGTTCGGCGAACGAATGGGCACGATGCTGATCGCGAACGCCTTCATGATTCCTTCGGAGAGCGACGAAATCGATTTGGCCGTTCGGTTTCTGCAGATGGCCTTGTCCCCGGACATGCAGGAGAAGCTCGGGGAAACCGCCGGCTTTATGTCGGCCCTGCGCCCCATCAACGAAGCGATCTGGAGCAAATCCTTGCTTCAATCGTTGTACATCGGCGAAGACATTACCGAATACAGCTACTTCCTGCACGAGCTGTTCGGCGATTTCGGGCTGGTGGACGATTTGGAAAACGAAATGCACTTATACTGGTCCGGCTTGGAATCCGCAGAGGAAATCGCTGAGAAGCTTCTTTCCATGATGGATGGCCGCGACTAGCCGCCTTACAGCAAGAAAGCTTCCGTCGCCGATGGAAGCTTTCTTCGTTTTCGCTTACCCTTTCACCGCTCCGAGCAGCATGCCTTTAATGAAGAAACGCTGCAGGAACGGGTAGATGGCGAGCACGGGAAGGATCGCCACGACGACGGTCGCCATCTTGATCGTCTCCGGCGGCAGCGTCTGCAGCAGCATCGGATTCGAGATCGACAGTTCTTGGCTCACGTTCGGCGTCTGAATCATATTGCGTAGCACGACTTGGATCGGGTAAAGCTTCTTATCGCTCAAGTACATGATCCCCGCGAAATAGTTGTTCCAATGACCGACCCCGTAAAACAAGCCCAACGTGGCCATGATCGGCGCCGACAACGGAAGGACGATGCTGGCCAGCGTCCGCACGTCGCCGCAGCCGTCCACCTTCGCCGCCTCCTCTACCTCGGTCGGCAAATTTTCGAAATACGTCTTCATGATCAGCAGGTTGAACGTCGAGACGAGCCCCGGGATCATGAGCGACCATACCGTATTCATCAGCCCGGTCGCGCGAACGACCAGGTAGAGCGGGATCAGTCCGCCGGAGAACAGCATCGTGAACACGATCGCGAGCAGTACCGCATTGCGGCCCGGGATGAATTTCTTCGACAACGGGTACGCCAGCAGCGTCGTCACGATCAAATTCAGAAGCGTGCCGACGAGCGTCACGAATACCGTGATCCGCAGCGCCTGGGGGACGGTCCGGCTAGAGAAGATCGCTTCGAACGCTTCCGTCGTGAAGGCGGAAGGGAAGAGCACGAAGCCTCCGTTTCGCATCACCTCGGAGTAAGGCGTGACGGACATGACGAACACGAAATACAACGGAAACAGCGTCAGCAGTCCGAAGATCGTCAGAAGCGCGTATATCACGGCGTCTGCGATGCGGTCGGACGTTGTTTTGTACGCGATGCGGGACACAGCGATCGACCTCCTACCAGATTCCGGATCCACCAAATCTTTTCGCGAGCTTGTTTGCGCCGATGACGAGCGTGAAACCGATGACGGATTTGAACAAGTTCATCGCGATCGCTACGCTGAATTCCAGCTGCTCGAGACCGCGGCGGAACACCCACGTGTCGATAATGTCTCCGACCTCGTATACGCGCGCGTTCAGGAAAATATACACCTGATCGAAGCCAGCGTCCAAGATGCTTCCGATGCGCAAAATCAACAGCAGGATAAACACGTCTCGGATGCCGGGTAGCGTGACGTGCCAAAGCTGGCGCCAACGCCCGGCTCCGTCCACGACGGCCGCTTCGTAGAGCTCTTGGTTTATGGTAGCCAACGCGGCAAGGTAGATGATCGCGCCGAATCCGGTATTTTTCCATATATCCGTAGATACGAGAATCGTTCGGAACAAATCGTTGTTCGCCAAGAAATTGATCGGGGTCCCGCCGAACTCGCGAATATAATAATTCACGATGCCGGAATCCTGCGCCAAGAAGGCGAACGTTAAGCCGTAGACGATGACCCAAGACAAAAAGTAAGGGCCGTAGGTGACCGTTTGAATGATTTTCTTGAACCACAGCTTCCGAACCTCGTTCAGCATCAACGCCAACAGCACGTCCGGGAGCATATTGAACACGATTCGGTAGACGCTGAGCACGACTGTATTGCGCATAATTTCATAGAAGTACGGCGAATCGAAAATGGTCCTGAAATGCTTAAATCCTACCCATTCGCTCCCCCAAATCCCCTTGGACAAATTGTAATCCTTGAAGGCGATCAACAACCCGCCCATAGGAACGTAATGGTATACGAGATAGTAGAGCAGCCCCGGTACCATCATCAAATAAAACCATCGGTATCGGGTTAACGCTCTTCCGAACCTGATCCTAAGCGGCGCAGGAGCGGCTAAGGCATTCGTTACGGCTTGTTCCCGCTTCATCCGCACACCCCTTTCGATTACAAATATAGAGGGGGTTCCCCCCCCTCTATATGGTTCGCCGCTTTACTGAATGACCCCTGCCGCCTTGATTTGCTCCGTATACGTGTCGAGCATCGCTTGCCCGCCGTATTCGGTCATCAGCTGCTCATGATATTTCGGCCAGTTCGACGCATCCGGCTCGTCGAACAACACTTGGACTTGGAGCTCGCGCATCTTCTTGCGGAAGTCCGCCAAGTTGAAGCCCGGAGGCGGCGCGACGTTCGTTCCGATCGACGGCAGCAGCTTATAGGATTGTATTGTCGCTACGATGTCCCGGTCGCGGTCCGTCATGCGCTCGTCGATGATTTCCAGCCCAAGCACCTCGGGTTCCGGATTGTTCGAATACAGGAAGCGGTATACCAGCTGGAAGTTCCCCTGCTCGACGACGTCCTTCTGGAGGGCGTCCAAGTGAGCTTGCGACACGGTGATCGTGTTGCCGCTGCGCGTATAGTGTTTTCCTTCGATGCCGTAGTTAATGAGCAGGAAGCCTTCTTCGCTCGACATCCAATCGATGATTTGCGCCATGCGCTCCAACTTCGCCGGACTTTCCTCAGCGGTCGTCTTCGCGAACATGAACGGAGCCTCCGGCAGATTGTGCGTCCAAGTGCCCGTCTCGGCGAACGGATGGAACGGCAACCAGTTGGCGTTCGGGTTGAGCGCCTTCGACTTGTTCTGAATGCTGACCGGGTCGCTGTCGAATGCGAACGTCTTGTTGCCGCCGACGATGATGCCGGCTTTGCCGCCCGCAGCCTTATCGACGTGCTCCGTCCCCTTCAGCAGGAACCAGTCCGGATCGACCGTGCCTTCGGCCATCATATCCTTGATGCCTTGGATGACGTGTTGCACGTTCAGGTCGCTCTGTACGTCGACGAGCTTGTTGTCGCGGATCATGAACGCGCCGACCAAGTCGTTCTGGATCCAATGCGGGAAGTCGTACGAAAGCGAGGTGCCGTTGCCGACCGCCGTCAGACCGTACGTGTCGTTCTTGCCGTTCTGGTCCGGATCGTTGAACGTAAAGGCCCGAATGACTTCCATCGTCTCTTCGTAATTCGTCGGCATCGACAGACCGAGATTATCGAGCCAGTCCTTCCGAATGTAGTAGGAGCGGTACACGCTCCGCGGGAAGATGAGCGGCGAACGTTCGAATTTCCCTTCGACAGAATACCGTTGCAGCTCCACCTCGCTGATCCACTTGAAGTAGTTCGGCATCTTCGCCGGAGTGACGTAAGGCGTCAGATCGGCGGTGACGCCGTCCAGGATGTACTTTTGGGAGTTGGCGCCGCTCGAGATGAACATGTCGGGAGCGTCGCCCGACGCGATCAGCAGGTTCAGCTTGTTGTCGTAATCCGGACCGCTCGGCGCGTTTTCGATGACAAGATCGACATTGAACTTCTCTTCGATCGCTTTGCCGATGAAGTCGGCCTCGCCTTCCGGGAGGACGGCATCCGCGGCCGCCGGGAAAAACCACTTCAATTCCAGCCGCTCCATCTCCGGTTCCGCAGGCTCGGACTCGCTCGCCGTCGGCGTCTCCTGCGGCGCGGCAGGCTCCGTTCCTCCCGCCGGCTCGGTGCCGGCATCGGTGCCGCCGCCGGAGCAGGCGCTTGCGACCAGCGAGAAGGCGAGCATGCCTGCTAGCGTCAGCTTCCACTTTGCAATGTTCATCGTTCTAGACCTCCCATAAATGTTTTCCAACCCTTCCTTGTAACGACCATGTAAGGAAGTATGACGCATCAAATTGTGATATGTATCATACCTGTATTATAGTATGGTTTAATTTTCGGAGTCAACGCATTTTTTTCTAGATGACAGCGTTTTCTTTGGGGGCAAAGAAATAAACGACCTTTCGAACCGCTTTCACCATATCATCGATGTCTTGATCTGTGTAATGTTCGTTAACATTCAATCTCACCGCTGTCTGCAGAATGCGTTCCGCGTTCGGGCATAAGCCTCGTTCGTACGTCGCCCCGCTAAGATCGAAGGGGAAGCTGCTTCCCGGGTACGCGCTTCGCCGCTGAAACAACGGCTGCATATACACTACGTCGGGAATATACCCGGGGCTGTTCGGAATGCCTTCGGCTGCAAGCGCTTCCGAAAAAGCCTCCCGGCTGCACCCCAGCGCGTCTTCCTCTACGCGCAGCATATAAAACCAATACGTACCCACGTTGCCTTGCTCTACGCGATGCGCCGTAATGCCGGGCAGTCCTTGCAACCCTTCGGTGATCCGGTCGCCGTACGCGGTGCGGCGCTCGCAAATCCACGGCAGCTTCTTCAGCTGCGCGATGCCGACGGCCCCCTGCAGCTCCGTCATCCGGTAGTTCGGAGCCAACGTCTGCAGCTCCCGCATAACGTCCGTGCCGAAGCGGCGGTAGTTTTTGTCCGCGAAGGCGTGCACCGCGTGAAAATCGTCCTCCCTGCCGGAGTTCACCGAGACGATGCCCCCGTCCCCCGTCGAAATATGCTTGAAATCGTTCGTGCTGAAGCAGCCGTAATCGCCGATCGTGCCGGCCAGACGTCCCTTGTATTTCGCGAGATAGCTCTGCGCACAGTCCTCGATCACCTTTAGCCGATGCTTCCGCGCGATCTCCATAATCGGATCCATATCGCACGGATTGCCTGCGAGATGAACGACGACGATCGCCTTCGTCTTCTCCGTGATCCGGGCTTCCACCGAAGCGGGATCCAGGTTATACGTGTGGGGATCGAGGTCCGCGAATACCGGGATCGCGTTCTGGTACAAGATGCCGACCAGCGTTCCTTGGTCCGTGATCGGGCTCGTAATGACCTCGTCGCCGACCGTGACGCCCGCCGCGCCCAACGCGACATGAATCGCGGCCGTTCCCGAGGAGGCGGCGACGCTGTATTTCACCCCGTACAGCGCATTGAAATCCTCCAAGAACTTCTTCACCTTGCCTCCGAAATGATAAAACAGCGTGTTCTGCTCCAACGCTTCGAGCAGCTCCTTCGCTTCCTCGAAGCCGAAGCGCCGGCCGGTGCCGAACGGCGTCACCTTCGTCTTCGGCCCTCCGTACAAAGCCAACGGTTCGCTCATCGTTACCCCTCCTTCGCGATCGCTTCATTCGACCGGTTCAGCACGGTTTTCCGGCACGGCACGCCGTAATGCCACTCGACGCCGGCGTCAAGGTCCGCCGGTTCGGCGATCGGCACGAATATCGCCGCGTCGTTCAGCCCTTCGGCGCCTCTCGCATGGACGGCGCCGTCCGCTTCCACGCCCACGATCTCGACGTTCCTCCGGGCGCGTTCCCAATCGTTGATCCGCTCGCAAGTCCAAAATTCGAAGCCTCGTTTCCGCGCCTCCGCGACTACCTTGCGAAGCGCCGCCGTCACCGGAGGCTGTTGGTGAATATGAACCTGGTGGAACAGGAAGTGCGCCACGCCCTGCACCCGAGCGACCTGCTCGAGGAACGGAACGACGACGCTGGAATCGGCCAGGAGCATATGGTCCAAGTCCTGGGTCAAGAAGCTGATTTCAAGCACGTCGTATGCGCGATTGCCGTCGTCGAACCAGGAAATCGGGAAATACGGGTGACACGTCCCGAACAAAAAACCGATGTTGCCCTTCTTGCTGGGCCCTCTCGTCTGCTCGGCTTGAATCCCGTGTTTTTCGCACCATGCGAACAGCTCCCCCCACCCTTCCGTCCGGGTGTAATGGTTTTTGTTCGACACGATCGGCGCGCCGCCCGTCGCTTCCTTCAACCAAGCGAACTGGCGGTCGAATTCGTCCTCGCCCCAACGTCCGTTCTGCGCGTCCAACGCGTTGTAATGGAAAGCCAACTCATGACCGTCCCGCTTCGCCTTCTCGTAAATATGAGGGCTGTACCCCGGCTCGATCATGCACCACGTGGAGCGGATGCCGCACTCCTTCAGCACGGAGAGCGTCGTCTCCGCCGATTCGTCGAGGTTCAGGTCGCTGTCGTGGGAAATCATCGCGACGGCGGGTACGCCGTCCGGCCAGAGCCCGAGGAACGGGAGCGTCAACCCCATGGCCGTAACGCGCTTAAGGAGATGCGATATGAGCTGCTCCTTCCATAAGTCCGCGTACGGATGCGCGAAATACGGGGCGCCGGTTTCGGTCTTCTCGCGGTCGAGCTCCCAATCCATCCCGCAGCGGTCGTCAGCCTTCAAGATGCCTTCGTCGACCGCCCCGGTCCCGTCCTTCGCCGGGACGCCGTCGTGGAACACCGGCCCGGTTCCCTGCTGAAGCAGAACGATCGTCCTCGGAATGTTGACGGACCAACGATCGATCGCGCCTTCGCCTACCCCGAACCGCTGCAGCGCGGCGCCCGCTTCCGCTCCGTCCGGGCATTCCTTGCGGATCGTCCCGACTTCGGCCGAGGCGCGCGGCGACGACGAAGCCGGCGCCCAAGGCACTGCCCCTAGAAACCGCAGCGGCCGGCTGTCCCCGCCGGTCGTCGGCATCGCTTCCGCGTATCCTACCGGAATGTCCCGTTGCTCGTAGCAACCTAGTTTCGACGCAAGCCCGTTCAACCCTGCGTATGAAATTACGATGCCGCCTCGCTCCGCGTAATTCCATATCGCCTCCGCCGTCATCGCGTCCTCCTCCGCGAAGGCGACGAGCAGCACGTCCGGCTTGCACTCTCCAACCTGTTCCGTCCGGCGAATCCATTCGAACGGAATGCCCGCATGCGCCAGCACCTCTCCGACGAACGCCTCGAATACGTTGATTCCGTACCGGTGGCGCCGTTCTACCGCCGCTTGATCCAACAATACGCCTATCCGTGCCATTCTCATCGGCTATTACACCTTTCTATGTCTGAATTGTACTGCCCGTTTAGCGCATACACCGTCGGCCCGGTGCTCTTGTCCCTCCTCTTATATGGTACTTGTTATATACCTGTATCTATTTTTCAAGATACTTCTTTATGCACTTGGTGTCAATCGTTTTTCTGAGCGAAAATGGAAATAACCGACCTACCCGTTGGGCGATCGGTTCGCGACGATCATCTTAAAAAACAGAAACGACAGCGGCGGTCCTGGACTAAAGTAAGAAGTCTTGGACTGCCGCTGTCTCGAGCCGTCTTTTCACCCAACGGTACAACCGATCATTCGTCGTCCCGTTGTGCCAAATAGGTTTCGAGCTGATCGAAAGTTCCGCCGAAGCCCTCCTGCATCGATTCGAACATGCCCTCGAAGAAGCTTCTCTCTGCCTCGGTTGCGTTGATCGGTCCGCTGCATAAGGTCATTGTGGTACTACCGTTAATTTCACTGAAGGTTACCGTATTGCGGATCTCCAGCGGGATCAAATCGCTGAATGGCGCCCGGACTATATGGCCCGCCTCATCTGAAAAGCTGTTGACCCAGACGATCTTTTCGTAAGCAACGATTTCCTGATAAACAAATTTCCCCCACATTCGATGACCATCGGGAGATTGCATGTTGTAATGGAAAATGCCTCCCGGACGGAAGTCCCATTGCGCGACATGAATTTTAAATCCTTTCGGTCCCCACCATTGCTTCAGATGCTCGACCTCGGACCAAGCTTTGAATACAAGCTCGCGCGGCGCGGGGAGAACGCGCGTTATGACTAACTCCTTGCCTTCCGGTTCTACCGTCATTATTTGAGCCTCCATTTCTTGACGAATCCTGAATGAAGTATACCCCATTCAGAATATTCCGGTCAAGGAATATTAAATGAGATCATGAACCGCCGCGTCGATACGAGGGGGCCATTCTGCTATTGCCTTTTCCAGAACTTACAGCTAGTATTATGACCATGTACTATGACTAGCATATAGTTGCGTGGAAGGAGAGGATATTATGTTTCATGCGGGTCCATCGCAATCCAACGCCGTCATTACGGCTATCGGGTCGTACGTGCCCGAACGCGTCCTTACGAACGCCGACCTGGAACGACTCGTAGACACTAACGATGAATGGATCGTACAGCGTACCGGCATACGGGAGCGCCGCATCGCCAGAGAAGACGAATTCTGCAGCGATCTGTGCATCGAAGCGGCAAGAGATCTAGAACGACGCTTCGGGATCGACCTAAGCGACGTCGACTACATTTTGACCGCGACATCGTCCCCGGAGACCGTCTTTCCGAGCATGTCCGCTCGCGTGCAGGCGGCGCTCGGCATCCGGTCCGCCGGAGCCGCTGACCTTCAGGCGGCTTGCGCGGGCTTCGTGAGCGCCCTGCAGCTCGCGAACGGGCTCGTTCTCTCCGGACTGCATCGGAAGGTGCTCGTCATCGGAGCGGAGACGCTGTCCAAGATTACGGACTATTCCGACCGGACCACGTGTATTTTATTCGGCGACGGCGCGGGCGCCGCTCTCGTAGAGGCGGCGAAACCCGGCGAGTCGGGGGCGTTTCTCGGCTCGTGCGTCTCGACGACCGGGGAGTCGGGCCATCAGCTGTACCGCACCGCTCTTTCGTCGACGATGAACGGAGTGCCGCTTATAACAAGCGGGAAGATTGTCCAGAACGGCCGCGAGGTGTATAAATGGGCTGTCTCCGAAGTATCCGAAGGGGTGCTCGCCTTGCTTGCGGCATGCGGTCGGACAGCCGAATCGGTCGCCTGGTTCGCGCCGCATAACGGGAATGTGCGCATGCTAGAGTCGATAAGCGAACGGACCGGCATTCCGATGGAGAAGACGCTGCATTGCTTGCCCGACTATGGCAACACCTCCGCCGCCTCGATCCCGCTCGCGATCGACGCCGCGTATCGAGAAGGCAAGCTGACGACCGGCGAGGAGATCCTGCTCTACGGCTTCGGCGGCGGTCTCGTGCAGGCAGGACTGTTGCTGCGATGGACGTTGTAATCCCTACGGAGACGGTTGTCGCTAGTCATATCAGAATACGAGGGCTTTCGACGCGGAAACACGCTGGCCGCCGCGGCCGCCGTCGGGACCGCGCTTCATAACAAATACGGCTCTTCGGGCGATCCCGAAGAGCCGTATTTCCTTGGTTATAGACCCCTTTTCCGAACGGACCGCCTTTGCTATTCCTTGCGATCGAAAGCGCCCGCTCGGTCTAACACGACCAATGTGCGAAAGAAGCTTCGGTCGCCTCTCGGATCGGAAAGCAGTTTTCGCTCGACGAGCTTGGTTACCGTCGCTTGCGCCCAAGCGGGCGGCTCGGTCTCTAGGACCAGCGCTTGCAATTCTGCCACCTGCTTTCGCAATTCCTCCAGAGCTTCCATGATTTTCTCAGCCTCCTTATCATAACGTTCCAAGTTATAGCTTCGAATGATGGACGTCAGCTTCGCGGCGTACGCCGGGTCGGTCGCGTAACCGCTCGCCTGCAGCGCTTCCGCTTGCTCGCGAGGCGTTGCGGCTTCGATCACGCGTCCGTATCGCGCGCGGTTGCCCAAGAACAACAGCACCTGGTCCTTAAGGCTGTCCTCGATGGAATCGTAAGCCCGAAAGTTGGCCTGTACGTCGATTTCTCCGAGATCGTCCGTCACTTCCCGCGTGGCCTTATTTACGCTTCGGCCGTGCCAGTATTCCGTCATGCGCCCGCTCCCGACCTTATACCCGACGAGATTGTTCCAAGAAGGAATCGTCCAACCGGTCTCGAGAATCGTCTGCGCCAGGCTGACGCTCGGAAATAACACGCCGCCGTCGACGCGAACGCTTACGACGACCGGAGCGACGATGGTAAGAAATTCGCTCGGCTGCATGCGCGTCCCCCCCCCTCGTCATTAGTATATTCGTGGGTCGGCGTGGAGGAGGCGGCGTTTCGCTTAACGGGCTCCATGACCTAGTTCGTCCTAAGTCGGGAAAGCCGGTTTATATTCGAATCTAATTGATAATAATTATCACTGATGACAATGATATATCTCTACGACCATAATCATCCCAAGATGAAAGCAGGAATTCGCATGTATGGACATTCGGAAGCACTCCATAATCCAAAGGTGGCGGGCAAATACGAGCTCCTACTAGGTATCAAAACGCTTGATTACGAAATTAAAGAGCTGACCCGCTTTTCCAAGTCCTGCTGCGAGTGCTATTCGCTCTTAAAGGAACGAATCGACAAGCTGTGCCGCTTTATGACCGACGAAGATAACGAAAACCTATGGTTGCTTTACGGCTTTCACGACGATGTTCGGGCGCATGCTCAGAGGTTGAGGGAAAGCTCCGCGCAAGCCGTTTGCGATATGGAGAAATACCATTCCCTCTGTCTCTGCGACGAAGGGCGTACGATCTTCGAATACCTCTCCACCCTTTCCGATTCAGTAAAGGAGGAGTTCGTCCGGTGCCGCATCGACGAGACGTCCAACGTGTTGTTTATCGGATCGGGCGCATTCCCTTTATCCGCTCTGACCATCGCTAAAGAAACCGGGGCTTCCGTGCTGGGACTGGACATCGACACCGAGGCGGTGCGGTTGTCGAACAAAATAGCGGAAGCGTCGGGTCTTCGCGAGAATGTGCGGTTCTCCGGCGTTCGGATCCGCGAGATCGATTCCATACGCGAGGTAACCCATGTCATCATTGCATCGCTTGTGCCACAAAAGAAGGAGCTTCTGGATGAACTGAAATCTATCGTTGATCCGAACGCAAAAATTATCGTTCGGTACGGCAACGGACTGAAATCCGTCTTTAACTACCCGATGGAGGGCGTTCCGGACGATGCGTGGATCCCGCGCGAGCTGCCGTCATGCGGAAAGTTGTACGACGCCGTCCTATTTAGCCAAAAATAAAGAACCCTCCTTGAGAATATATATTTCTCATAAGGAGGGGGCCAATTTGGATCGGAATGGAAAGGTAAGTTTGAGCGTAGCGTGGATAACCCTGTATCTTATGGGTACTGACTTATTTGTGGTTTCTCCGCTGCTCCCCTTTATTTCGGAGGCATACGGGGTTCGCTCGGCGACAGTTGGATGGATGGCAACCGTTTTTGCGATTACTTACGCGGTTTCGGCGCCTTTCTTCGGTTGGCTCTCGGACAAAAAGGGCCGGAGAACATGGATTACATTTGGGTTGTTGCTGTTCGCCTTTTCGAATGCACTGACGGCTTATGCACCATCGTTTTCATGGCTTATTTTTAGCCGTATCTTAGCTGGCTTGTCGGTCGCGTCCGTCACGCCTTTGATCTATGCAATCATTGGATCTATCGCACCGCCCAACCGAAGGGGAAGGTGGCTTTCCATTGTTGTTTCGGGGCACTTAACGGCTCTTTGGGCAGGAGCGCCGTTCGGCACATTCTTGGAGCACTATCTCGGATGGCGTTCCGTATTTATTGTTATGGCTGTTTCGGGTGCCGTCCTGGCAATCGTGAACTTCAAAACATGGAGTGCGGCTTCGAAGTATGATGCAGGGGTAAGTCTTTTACAAGGAAATATCTTGAAAATATTAAGATCGGTAAGTGTTACCGCCGTCTGGGCCATTTCCATGTATGCCCTTTACGTTTATTTAGGAGCGGCCCTTTACTCTGAAAATCATTTTTCAACATCTGAAATTGCACTTTCAATAACTTTTTACGGTATTGGCGCAGTATTCGGAAGTCTTACGAGCGGACAATTGACAGATAAGTTCGGAGAAAGGAAAATTTCGGAAGCTTCGTTATTATTCTTGGCCATGATCCTCGTTGGTACAGGAATCTTTTTCTCGACTGACGATTGGGTTTATTTATTCCTGTTCCTGTGGGCATTGGTTGGGTATGCAGGATTCACATCGTACCAAGCGCGATTAGCGGTTGAATACCCGGAAGAACGAGGAATCGTTATGGCATGGAATAATACAGCCCTCTATGTCGGTATCACCCTCGGGTCAATGATCGGCGGCTATATCATCACCAAGTGGGATTATTCCGTCCTCCCTTATATTTGCAGCGTCGCAGCGATGCTTAGCTTTGCACTCAGCAAAAGGTCTGAGTCCGAAACTTCCGTCGACGGAATCAAACAAGCCCGTAAGCGATGATGGCGCGCACGAACCAGTTCGATCCTTTCATGTTCTCCTCCGTTAATCGTCAATCTATAAAATCTCGTTATCGATATACTTCATCACGTCATACGCACCCGATGACCTGTTTGAGCAAACAACGGCCTTAATAGATTTACGGGGATAATAAGCAGAGTGGAAGCTCACGCCAGGATCGTAGCCCATCACGTGATACTTTACGATGTCATCCCCGGTTTTCGCGATCCAGACACCATAACCGTAGAAATTGCCATCGTTATCGACCCTTGTATGAGCAGTAAGCATTCGCTCAGTGGTCGTAGTGCTTAATAGCTGATGTGTCACCAGTGCTTCCCAGAACTTTACCATGTCATTAACGGTTACGAATGCCCCACCGTCGGAGCCGCCTTTGGCAGGCAATGAGTAAATGTTTGTCTT
Organism: Paenibacillus antri; assembly: GCF_005765165.1. Classification (NCBI taxonomy): domain Bacteria; kingdom Bacillati; phylum Bacillota; class Bacilli; order Caryophanales; family Paenibacillaceae; genus Paenibacillus; species Paenibacillus antri. Next base: position 171,225 of record NZ_VCIW01000017.1, read on the forward strand.
CCATGTGCCATCCGAGAAGTCGACATACCCTTGTGCTGTATTGGTTGGGAGAGCATCAAACTCGAAATAACCCGACCTACTCATACCCACTTTGTTGAAAATATTTTCTTGAACATATTCGGCAAAGCCTTGTTGGGTTACCGCCTCGACAATCAGCCCCAACAAAATATACCCTGCATTGTTGTAACCAAATCGAGCTCCGACGTCGAACTTCATTGGTCTGTGTTGAAAGAGCGGCAAGAAATCCTTGAGATTCCTAATTTGGTACATAGGTGTCTCACGCCACAACTCTTCGAAGTCATGCATAACCTCTTCATCAAAGTAATCTGGTATTCCTGCTGTGTGCGTTAGAAGGTGATGAATGGTACACTGTTCCTGAGAAACCGTTACTTTCTCGAGCGAGTCGAATCCGCTCTGTAATGCTCGCATGCATATAAGCACCTCATATATTAAGTTCTTTCAACTTTACTGTTACTGCAGCGAAAAAGCATTCGGACGTTTTGCGGCCCGCGTACCTTTTATTGATTACTGCTCGTCAGCTCCACTAACGTTCATTCTGCCTTGACTTCGATTACGATGCTCGTGAAGAGCTTGTCGTCGAAATAAGCGTCCAATCGCCACGTCCCAGCCTCAGGCAACTCGATGGAGGACGGCACGTGCCCGTCGGCTCCGTTGTTCGGTCCGCCAATCGGAGCTGGAAAATCCAACGGGAAAGGATTTACCTTTTCGCCCGTTGCCAAATTCACCGCTTCGGCTCTAAATTTTCCGCTTAACTCTTTTGCAGAGCCCCAGAAATGCCACATGTGCTTGTTGGGCTTTCCCGCGACGAATTCGGGTCCCAAAAGCCCCATCTTGCCCTCGATCCCCTGCATCTCCGCCCCTGTGCTCGTCGTAAAGAAAGGACTGGCATCGGTTTCGACGCTGACTTCGCTCGATTCGTTGCAGGCGCTCAGAACCATCATAATCGCAACGATCGCAAGGCTAGAAATAAAAATTCTCAATTCCATATCCCTCCACAACGAATCGGCATCCTAATTAGAAACATGAAAGTAAAGCAACAAAATACTTTATTCCAAACAGTATTGCAAAATAAGCCCCAATCCACAAAGCCGCGATTACTATAAGGGATATTCCAATCCATTTCAGCAGCTTTGACTGTTCCAAATGGGTCCCTCCTTGAGTTAAATATCTTGGCGATTAACAAGAAGTCACCCCCAGCAACCACAATAAATGAAAGATAAAAGCCGAGAGGATAACCCTTCCTCCTACAGCGGGATCGTCAGCAACATTGCGGCCACTTCGTCGTCCGCAAAATATAGGTAAAATCGAAAATAATCACCGATCCGGTATCCCCATGCGTCGGGAAGCGCCCGATTCGGAGCGCCAAGCTTCACCAGGACGTCCTCCCGAGTCGTTCCGACCTCGATACCGTCCGGCGTCGCGTACCCGGGCTCCGTGAACGCGTAGGCGAGGTTCAGCTTCAGCACGCCGCCGTCGTACGCTGCCATCGGTTCGAGCTCTCCCTCGAAGCCGACGAAAGACGTCTCCTCTAGTGGCTCCGCTCCCGACAACTCCGCTTCCCAAGCGAGATAATCTTTCCCCTCGACCGTAAGCCGTTCCGGCTCGACAGCTCCCTCCGTTTGCACTCCGCCTTCGCTTGGCGTCGACTCGGCTATCAGCGCGTCGTAGAAGGCCCCGACCGTCCCCATCGCCGTCTTCGGTTCGAACAGCTCATAGAGGAGCAATGACAGATGCGTATCATACGCGTACAGATATCCGGTCCCCGTCGGATTGTCTGTCGCCGAGGAGAGAACGTTCTTTTCGTAATAAAAACTCGTTTCGTAGGCGTTCGCTCCGCTCGCGATCACGATGCTCGCCTTCGGACCGGAAGGCACCTCCTCGAGCCATTCCACGAACGGGCTCGGCTTGGTGAGTCGAAGCGTTTGGAGCGCGATCACTGCCTGATGCGGCGCCAGCTCGAACACATCCGTCGAACCGACTTTTTGCACATATACGGTTGCGTCTTCCTCGACCTCGAGCGTGAACGGAAGACGGAACGACTCCCTTACCCACGGCATCTCTTCTGGCGGTGAAACATGCCGTACCGCCTCTGTAACCAAGCGTACTTGCGCCGGTATTTCCAAAGGCGCTTCTTCGGATGGCGTCTCCTGTTGCTCCACCTCTGCGGGCGTCATCGCCTCAGCCGGCCGCTCCGTCTCTTCGGGCGTCCCCGGCGCCGCCTCCGGACCGCAGCCCACCGACAAAAGAAGCGCGGCCAACGCGAGTCCGATCCATATGTTTCTCATCTAATCAACTTACCCCCTTCCAGTTCGTTACCAACATAGACGGCATTCAGTGCGGAAAGTTTCCGATCGACACCCCATATTCATCAAAAGTTTACAAACGCAGTGCGAGGCCGCCGATCTATCGGCAGCCTCGTGATCTTTAACTATCGTCTCCATTAGCACAATCATATAATGGACAGTTTATTCTAACTGTTTCCCTTTAAGAAATTCCACCATTAGCTTATTGGATAGTGCCAATGCCTCTTCACGTGTTGATGCGGGGGCAGATAACATCATTCCATTTTCAGAGTTCCATAAGGCTTGGGGATTTCCACCTTCAGGATCGGACTGTTGACCTGGTGTTTTGAGAAGCAACGCGACTTGACTGAAATCTTTGTTTGCGAATATTGAATGTGAGTGATATATTTTTGCATCTTTAGCAGCCCCGCGTTCGTCATAGATAAAATACGGGTACGCAATGGAGCCCCAGCCATCACCGGAGAAACGAATTTCTACCTTGCGTTGATCCTGAGGCACTGGAATTTCTTCACCTACAACCTGAACTACACCTGTAAAAACTCGCTCGCCTTTCAAGTTTGTGTGCAGCTTGCCCTGAATGACAACAGTTGCAGGCTCCATCGTTCCTTCAGAACCTAACTGATACTTTACGCCTGCCAGCTCTAAATCAACGTCAATGTTTAGGGTGGGCTTCATATACATGACCCAAACTACGCCAAAGATGATAACAATTAAGCTGAACGAAACGATCCACCTATTCATCTTCATCTGCAACTAGTCCCCTAACGGTTTGGAAATCACTTGCTTTTCGTTCAAATATTTACGCCACATATTTTCTGAAGTTGCGCTATCCTGCCCAGATCGTATAGTTGAACGGTCGTACCGAATACATTCAATAGTAAGAATTAAATCATCTGCACTGCTATTAAGCCTTTGCACGGTCGAAACCAAATAAAGCCGTGAACAAGGAAAAACCGCCAATAAATGAAACTATGCCCGATTCGGTTATCTTCATTAGCCATAATGGGATGGGAATCATTGAGGAGGAAGTCGTCATGGAAACGATCGTGTAAACGATAGGGGAATAAAACGTCAGTATAAGACATGGAACACAAACACACAAAAGTAACGGCACGTTTATTTTAACCGGCCTTTTGTTAATGAATAGCAAAGAAAGATAAATACCGAAAAGAGTAGGTGCAACGGTGAAATACCAAAACATTGTAAGGTAATTAAAGCTACTCGAACTGATCCATTGAATAGAATTCTCCAATTCGTAACCGATACTAACCATGAAAATTAATCCTAGAAACCAAATCGCTCTAAAGATATACCCTGACCACTTCAACAGTATCCCCCCTCTAACGCTCAAAAGGTTCATTTCACCTGTCAACCCTTTTACGTTTCCGTGGCTTGCCAAGTTGCGCTAAACCGCCAGATAGTTGAGCGTCGGTAAACACAGAATGAACGATGGATTGCTGTTTGTTATTTTTTCTCCTTAGACACAAGAACACTAACGGCCCCTACTGCGATAGTTGTAAATAATATTGCTCCAGAGAAGAATAAGTCACCTGGCGTATGTACGTTCGATGTAATTTGACGAATCCATATTAACTCAAAAATTAAAACAACTATCCAAATATAACCCACTATTTCCTTCATCATTGTCACCCTTACACCTGAATATCGTTATTACGACTATATAATTTAGACGGTTTAAAAGGCTACGTCGTTCCACTCATCTGCCAGTTACTTCAATGGAAACGGCAGCCGATCGTTGGTCGGCTGCCGTGGCGGTTTATGGAGCTATCGTTACCCGATAGCGGGATCAACTAAATTTCTTAAGCTCCTGTTCCAACCGTGTGCGCAACGTTTTCAGACATTCGTCCACAGTTCGGTGAGCAGTGTCGATGATGATGTGTTCACGGTCCCAAACATCGTATTTTCTGTTTCTGACCTGCTCCCATGTAGGTAATGCAAAGCTGGGGATATCGGCTACACG